>CALFPI010000329.1 GCA_937919035.1 uncultured Gemmatimonadaceae bacterium | reverse complement strand
AGGCACCGGAACACCGAGAGAAGAGGGAAACGCGGGGTAAATGAAGGTTCTGATCAGTGACAAGGTTGACGCCGGGTGCGTCGATATTCTGCAGCAAGGCGGCCTCGAAGTCGACGTGAATACGGGACTGTCGCCTGATGAACTGCTCGATGTCATCGGCGGCTATGCGGGGCTCATTGTTCGCAGCGCGACGAAGGTGACCGAGGCCGTCGTCGGTCGTGCCGACAGTTTACGGGCCATTGGTCGTGCCGGTGCCGGCGTCGATAACATCGACGTCGATGCCGCCACTCGTCGCGGCATCGTCGTGATGAATACGCCCGGTGGCAATTCCGTGAGCACCGCCGAACATTCCGTCGCCATGTTGATGGCCCTGGCGCGCAATGTGCCGCGCGCCACTGCATCGATGAAAGCCGGCAAGTGGGAACGCAGTGCTTTCACTGGTGTCGAACTGGCGGGCAAGACCATCGCTGTCCTCGGGATGGGCAAGGTCGGACGCGAGGTGGCGCAACGCGCCAATGGTCTGCATATGCGCGTGCTGGGCTACGATCCGTTCATGACGGATGAGGCGATCCAGTCCTATGGTACCCAGCCGGCTCGCCTGGAGCAGGTCTGGGCAGAGGCTGACTTCCTCACGTTCCATCTGCCACTGACGCCACAGACGAAGCACTACCTGTCGACGGAGCAGTTGGCCCAGTGCAAGGATGGAGTTCGCATCATCAACTGCGCTCGCGGCGGCATCGTCGATGAGGCCGCCCTACTGGCTGGGCTCGAATCCGGTAAAGTCGCAGGCGCGGCGCTCGACGTATTCGAGGACGAGCCCCCCGCGGCGGGATCGAAGCTCATCGCGCACGACAACGTCGTCTGTACGCCGCACCTGGCAGCTTCGACGCAGGAGGCGCAGTCCAATGTCGCCCTGCAGGTGGCCGAGCAGGTGCGCGACGTGCTCATGGCGGGCGTGATCCGCAATGCCGTCAATGTTCCCTCCATCGAGCCGGAGGCGTACGAGAAGCTGCGTCCCTATCTCGATCTGTGCGAGCGTATGGGGCAGATCCAGGGGCAACTGGCGGAGGGTTCGTTGGAACGCATCACCATCGAGTATCGCGGTGAAGTAACAACACACGCGACGTCGCCGCTGACGGCGGCCGTACTCAAGGGTATTATGGAAACCTTCGCTGCCGCCGGCTCCGTGAATCTGGTAAACGCCCCGGTGGTTGCGCAGGAGCGCGGCATTCGGGTCGACGAACTCAAGAGCAGTGCACCCGAGGACTACACCAGTCTGCTGACCGTAATTCTCGAAGCCGGCGGCCGCCGTCGGGTGCTCTCCGGAACTCTCTTTGGCCGCTCCGATCCGCGTGTTGTCCGCTTCGACGAATATGACATCGATGCGTCACCGGGTGGCCACATGCTGTTCTATATAAACGACGACATCCCGGGAATCATCGGCCGTGTAGGCAGCATCATGGGTAGCCATGAGGTCAACATCGCCCGTATGAGTTGTGGTCGGCAGCAGGTCGGGGGCCTGGCCCTCACCGTGCTCAACGTCGATAGCCACATGCCACAAGCGGCGCTTGATGACATACTCCAGGATTCGCATATCTGCTGGGCCCGTCAGGTCGCCCTCTAGGAGCATAAGAAATCTATGCCAACCAAAGTCGTCCTCGGCGCCCAATGGGGTGATGAGGGCAAAGCCAAGATCGTCGATTATCTCGCGGCCCAGGCAGAGGTCGTCGTTCGGTTCCAGGGCGGTGCCAATGCCGGTCACACCGTCATCGTGGCAGGCGAGACGCACATCTTCCACGCTCTGCCCGTGGGCGTACTCAACGACAATACCACCTGTGTGATCGCCAATGGTGTCGTGCTCGACCCGGAAGCGCTCTTTGCAGAACTGGACGAGCTCGCCAGGCGCGGCAGGACCGTACAACCAGGGGAGCTGTGGGTCAGCAGTTGTGCGCATGTCGTCATGCCGTACCACCGCGCCCTCGATCGTGCGTCCGAAGCCCATCTTGGCTCCGGAGCGATCGGTACCACCGCCCGCGGTATCGGTCCCGCCTATCGGGACAAGGTGGATCGCAGTCATGCCTTCCGCGTGATGGACCTGCTCGACCCCGATCTGCCGACCCCGCTGCGCGCTGCGGTGGAGTCGAAGAACCAGATCCTGACCGCTATCTACGGTGCCGAACCCCTGGACGCCGAAGAGATCATCCGCGGGGCCCTGGCCCACGCCGAGCGTCTGCGGCCCTTCGTCACGGACACGTCCGTCTATCTGAACAAGGCTCTGGATGAGGGCAAGACCATGCTCTTCGAGGGCGCCCAGGGGACGCTGCTCGACATCGACCACGGCACGTATCCTTTCGTCACGTCGTCGAACACTACCGCTGGCGGCGCCTGTACGGGATCCGGCGTGGGTCCGACACGGATCAACGAGATCATCGGCGTCACCAAGGCATACATGACCCGCGTCGGCAACGGACCCTTCCCGACAGAGCTGCACGATGACGAAGGGGAACGGATCCGCGAACTGGGCCATGAGTACGGCGCCACCACCGGCAGGGCGCGCCGTTGCGGCTGGTTCGACGCGACGATCGCGCGTATGTCATCCCGCGTGAACGGCTTGACCGGTCTGGCGGTGACGCGCCTCGACATTCTGGATACTGTGGAGCACCTGAAGCTGTGCATTGCCTACAAGTTCGGCGATCAGGTGCTGGAGGAGTTTCCCGCAGATCCGCGCGTCCTGGCCAAGTGTGAACCGATCTACGAGGAGATCGACGGCTGGTGCGCACCGACCACCGAGGCGCGAACCGTCGCTGATCTGCCACCAAAGGCAATGGCCTACGTCCAGCGCATCGCCGAGCTCAGTCGCACACCCGTGGCCTACATCTCCGTCGGCCCCGACCGCGACGAGACGATCACGGTCTAGGCAACGATAATGTTACTCGCCTCCCGACCGAGCGCCGCCGACAAGATTGCCGCCTTTCGGCGCGCCATCGCCAGTGGTACCGTGTCGATGCCGGGGTGTTTCAATGCGCCCGTCGCCATGATGGCCGAGAGTCTGGGTTTCGAGGCGATCTACATCTCGGGCGCCGGCATCATCAATGGTACCGCAGGATATCCCGATATCGCCCTGCTGGGTGTCGAGGAGGTGGCGCGCGCCGCCGGCTATATCGCCAATGCAACAAAGCTTCCGGCCCTGTGTGACGCAGATACCGGCTTTGGTGAAGCGTTGCAGGTCATGCGCACTGTGCAGCTCTTTGAGGCCGCCGGTGTCGCCGGCATTCACCTTGAAGACCAGGTCATGCCGAAGCGCTGTGGCCATCTCGAGGGCAAGCGGCTGGTGTCCTGTGTGGATATGGAACGCAAGCTGGCCGCCGCCGCCGAGGCCCGCAGCAACCCGGACTTCCTGCTGGTTGCGCGCACGGATGCCCGTGGGGTTGAAGGGTTCGACGCCAGTGTCGAGCGCGGCCTGCGTTACATCGATGCCGGCGCCGATGCGATCTTCATTGAAGCTCTGCAGACCGAAGAAGAATTCAGTCGTTACGCCGAGAAGGTACAGGTGCCATTGCTGGCCAATATGACAGAGTTCGGCAAGACCCCACAGTTCACTGTGGAACAGTTTGCGCGTCTCGGCTACGCCATGGTGATCTTTCCGATGACGACCTTCCGCGTGATGATGAAAGCCGTCGAGGGCGTCCTTACGGAGATTCGCGATCAAGGCACACCGGCTGCCTGGCTGGACCGCATGCAGACCCGGGCCGAACTCTACGAACTGATCGATTACGAAGGCTACAACACGATGGACAACAAGCTGGCCAGCAACGGCCACGACGAAGGCAACACCGATGGCTGAATACAGTCCTGGACTGGCGGGGATCATTGCCGGCGAATCTGCCATCTCGCGGATCGATTTCGAGCGCAACATGCTGGTCGTCCGTGGCTACGACCTCGAAGAACTGACGAGTCGGATTTCCTTTGAAGAAGCAGTCTGGCTGGTACTGCACGGTGACTTGCCGACGCAGGTACAGCTGGATGAACTGACGACGACACTGACAGCCGAGCGAGCGTTGGCGCCGCAGGTGCACACGATCCTGCGCGAGTCGCCCCCGACGGTGCATCCCATGGCCCTCATGCGCACTGCCGTGTCAGCGCTGGGGATGCTGGATCCCGACGCACAGGACAGCACTCGCGAGGCGAGTCTGCGCAAGGCGTTGCGCTTGCTGGCCAAAGCGCCGACGATCCTCGCTGCCGGCCATCGCCATGCGCAGGGCCTCGAGCCGCTGCCGCCCGACCCGCCACCGCTGGCTCCGCCACCGGGGATGCTGATTCCCGTGCCCACAAGGTCGCCCAATTCGGCCAGGCGCGACAGGGACGCGAACGCGTGGGT
>CALFPI010000328.1 GCA_937919035.1 uncultured Gemmatimonadaceae bacterium | reverse complement strand
CCATCGAGTGGGTCTGGTAGAGGTCGATGAAGTCGGTCTGCAAACGCCGCAGGCTGGCTTCGACAGCGTCCATCAGGTGGCGGCGCGACAGGCCCTGGTCATTCGGCAGGTCACCCATGGCACTGCGCGCCTTGGTTGCCAGGACGATTTGGTGACGCTTCCCGGTTGCGGCCAACCAGGTACCGATCATCTCTTCCGAGCGGCCCGCCCAGCTGTTCTCATCCCAGACGGAGTAGATGTCGGCAGTATCAACGAAGTTGCCACCACGATCGACGTAGAGGTCGAGCATGCGGTGGGCCTCGGCGTCTTCGGTAGGGGCACCAAAGCCGGCGGTGCCCAAGCAGATCTCCGAGATCTTCAGCCCAGTGCGCCCGAGTTTTCGATATTCCATGTGTCGTCTCCTTTGTCAGTCGTCGGCGACAATGTACGCGTTCTCCCACGTGACGATGTCGAGTAGGAGCAGGGCCGTCTCAACCGATCGTTGGCTGTGATGGTGACCCGAAAGGCATACGGATTGATGGTCCCAACGCACCTTCCTGCAGAAACGCCGTGCTCACCCTTTTGTTGTAGTCGACGTGACTGGCGAGCGTGCGTAGAGCCACCACGGGGCAGGTACATCGGCGCTCGACGTGGCCTCTGCTGTGGAAGCGCGACTGGGGTATGCCTACCCGACGACACTTCAGGGAGATGTGACCCTGGATCTCAGGGAGATGCAGAAATTCACCAAATCCAGCTAGCGACTGGGCTCAGCCGATCTGCAAGCCTCGATGGCCCTCAGGAAGCCAGCAGGCGCCGAACCTGCTCGGACTCGCTGCGTGTCGCCCAAGTGCGGGCGCTGGCCCACGGTGACTGCGCCGGAGCATCGGCGTCAGCACCCTTCTTCAGCAGGAAGTCGACCATATCGCCGCGGCCGGCACGGGCCGCCGTCGCCAACGGCGTGCCGCCGTACTCCAGCTCAACAGCCTCCAGGTCGGCGCCGGCCATAAGCAGCGCGCCGGCAGCCTCCGGTGTGCCCTTCTCGGCGGCGACGTGCAGGAAGGTGCGGCCGATCCAGTTGGGCCGGCCCACGTCGAGGCCGTGATCCAGCAGCTGTGCCAGCAGACCGGCGGAGGGCAGCTCGCCGCCCCAGATGTCACCAGGGACCAGGGACGGGACGCGCGACGCGTGCTGCTCAAAAAACAGGTCGTGGAGCGCCGTGTTGCCGGAAGTGAAGATCTTCGTAACCAGATACTCGCTCAGCCTCTCTGCTGCGCGCAAGGCGGCCATCAGCTCCTCGTCGGACGCCGGCAGGAGGGGCGTGGCGCCGTGACGCAGCAGCAGCTCCTGCATCGGTCGGCAGTCGTTCGGGTGGCGCAACTCGACGATGAAGTAACCGTCGCCGGAGGAGTCGACACTCGCGTCGGGATCGGCGCCGGCCTCCAGCAGCATGGCAGCAATGTTGAGGTCGTTGCGCGCGGCGGCCACCTGCACGGCGCGCCCCTTCGGCGCCAGGTCCTCTGGGCGCGACGGATCGGCGCCGCGGTCCAGGAGCATGCGCACTACGTCGCTATGGCCCTGGCTGGCGGCGCGGTAGAGAGGGCTGCTCCGGTCCGGGTGCAGACTTGTCGCAGCCACCGGCGTAGCGGCCAGGATGTGCGTGACGACGTCGATGTCACCCATCATGCAGGCCAGCGCCAGCTCGATGCGGGCACCGCGCGCCAGCAGGTGGCGCGCCACGTCCCAGGCGTCAGGCCAGCCCTCGGTGTCGCGCGCCTTGTTGTACCAGTAGTCGCCGTCGACAGCGACGAGCGTTGGCGTGCGGCCGTCAGCTCGGCGGGCATCGATGCAGGCGCCGGCCTCGTGGAATCGGTCAATCAGGTCGAGGTTGCGCGTCAGAGCGGCCCAGTGCAGGACGTTGTTGCCCAAGGCGTCGGCGGCGTGGAGCAGCTCCGGCCTCCCGGCGAGCAGCACGTCGACCTTCCTGGCGTCGCGGTCACGGATGGCCTTGGCCAGCGCCTCGAAGCCCTCGACATAGCCAAAGCGCTCGGCCATCGCTGTCTCCAGCAGCTTCTTCACGGTACGGTGGCCGCGCTCCTCGGTAACAGCGAGCAGCTTGTTCCACGAATTGTAGGTATAGCGCGATTGCCCGGGATCGGCGCCGGCCTCCAGCAGCACTTGCACGACGTCGGCGTGGCCCTCGCGCACGGCCATGTGGATTGGGAATTGGTACCAGTACTGCGCGTTGACGAGGTCAGGGTCGCGGTCGAGAAGGACGCGTACGCGCTCGAGATCGCCCGCGGCGGCGGCGCAGAACAGCGACCAGGCGTCGCGGCCGTCAACGGGGATGACATTCTCTACGTAGTTGTCGGTGTCCATCATCGTCGGCCGGGAAAGACGGGCGACGCGCTGCCCGAAAGCGTCGTCGCGACAGGGGGCACGATCGTGGAACTCGTCCTGTGCCATTTGCATGATCCCTTTCTCTATAGCCGTGCGGCTCTGGGCGGCGACGAGCGGCACGCAAGCGGTTGTTGACCGTGTCCGGCGATAGGCCGGAGATCGCCGCTTCCTTCTCACCGTTGCTCAAGGTCTTCTCAATCTCTGCATCCGCAAGACCATCCATCCGGCACAGATGGAAACACGCGTTGCTTATTCATGAGTTGCTGAAGCACGGCGGCATCACGGCTTGCCGTGAGCGGCCCCAAGACAAACATTGCCTTGTTACGATCGGTCCATTCAACCGAGTTCAGCAGTAACTCGACCGGCGTGTCGGAGTTTGAGCCAACCATGCGCCCCCGTCAGTTCGTCAACGGATTACCTGCTCCTACCTTAAGGACTTTTATGGAAACCAGACCCTACGGAACAACCGGCGAAAAAACCACCATCATCGGCCTCGGTGGTGCCTACCTCACGGCCAGTTCCTTCGCCGACGGTGTGGCCACCGTTCACAAAGCCTTAGACCTGGGCGTAACCTACTTCGATACCTCACCCATGTATTGCAGTGGTGTATCGCAAGCCGTTTTGGGCGAAGGCCTCAAAGACAAAAAAGACGGCTACCTGTTAGCCACCAAACTGGGCTACTTTGCCAACCCCTCGCGTTACCATTCACCCGCAGCCCTCACCACCCAACTTGAGGAAAACCTGCGTCTGCTTCGCCGTGATCACGTGGACACCCTGCAACTACACGAAGCCGACTCTCACCACTGGTGGTCTACAGATACCGCCGTCAAAGGTCGTCTCAACCCCGACGCAGAGTACAACTTCAACGACGCACCCGCCCTGCAGACGCTGCGTCAATTACAGACCGAAGGACGTTGCCGTTTCATCGGCATTTCGGGAAATACCGCCGTCAATATGACCCGTGTATTAGAGCATGTTGACGTCGACACATTCTTACTCGCTTTCAATTATGACCTCATTCGCCGAGGGGCGCGCAAAGCCCTGCCCATTGCCAGAGAAAAAGACTGTGTGGGTATGATCGGTGCCATTTTCGCAAGCAGTCTTGCCGTCGCAAACCCCGACTTGCTCAACGCCCCGCCCAACTGGATGACACCCGAACTCCTGGAACGCTACAAGAAGATCTTTGTTCTCCAAGCTGAAAGCGGTATGTCTCTCGCCACATTGGGCGTGCGATATATGGTTGGGCAAGGTGAAATGGACACCATTATTATCGGCGCAAGAAATCCAGAAGAAATCGAAGAATGTGTACGCGCCGCCGAACAAGGTCCCTTGCCTGTCGACCTCGCACAACAGATCGAACTGCTCGGAGTTGAATAATACTTTCGCGTCTTGGCGTGCGATTCAGGGCAGCGTCGCTTACGTGTCTGCATCCGACGGCGGCATGCAGACAAACGAGCGCGCCGAGCTTGAGTGTGTTCCCTTGGTCGCACCACCGCGTGCCCAGGAAACACCTGACGCTGCTCATCCATGAGAACCTCTCTGAGAAACCGTCGGGCATAGTCGTTGCACCGTGGAGGGTTGCTTTGCCGCGCCGGCGAAGCACCCTATACTCCAGGAGATCGGACCATGGTTGACGCACCAAAGCCCAAACCACCTGCCGAGGACGAAATGCACTGGGGCATATCCTATCTGCGGGAAGACATACAGGACTTGCGTCTGGACCAACGCGCTGGCCTTGACCGGATCGAGCGGCTCG
>CALFPI010000327.1 GCA_937919035.1 uncultured Gemmatimonadaceae bacterium | reverse complement strand
CTGGGATGGAACCTCCCGTCGGCTGCATCTTGCGGGTGCCGGCAGCGGTCTTCTGTCACTGCAGGTTCTCTTGTCGTCCGGGTTGCAGGTGGCGACGATGGACCTGCACGTGCGCCTGCAGGCGGAGAACGACGGTTCCTCGGAGCAGCCAGAGGTTCCTGGCGCCTGGTCGCTGCAACAGCCGCAGCTGACGGCGACAACCGCGGGGGACACGTTGCGTCTGCCTCTGGCCGGGCTCGTGCAAGGTGTGGATGCGAGTGTGCTGCAATGGTCCGTACGGGCCGAGAATGGCGTAGCCAACATTGTTGGCGATCAACTGGAGCTCTCCGGCACGGCAGATTTTCTCATCGTCATCGAGGCCAGCCACCGGCTGCTGTCTCAGGATGTGCTGCAACTGCAGGTGCTGGTGCCAGTGGCGCCGGCAGAGACTGTCGAACCTGTGTCCGAATCCGCGGTGGGGCTGGCGGTGGCTCTGCGGTGGGAGCTTGTCGGCGGCTCATTTCCCAGTCTTGCCGTTCAGGTCAACGCCGATGAGGATGTGAGTCTGCGTCTGGATGTGTCGATGGGAGCGCAGACCCAATCTGCGCAGGTACATGCTGGCGAACCTTTGCTGCTGCCTCTGCTGCAGGGGGTCTGGCGTATCGATCTGCTCGCTCGTGGTCAGAGGGAGGGCGCAGTCGGCGCTGCCCGCACGTCGTTGCAGGCAGGCTGGCTGGAAGACGGCGGGGAACTCACAGATCCGGACGGCATCCTCGTCGTTGGCGTGCCGGCGGGGATCAACGGCAGCATTGTTGTTGTCCTGACGGCGGCAGCTGAAGCGGGTGCCGTAGCTGTCACACGTGCGGGGGCTGCGGGACCCCTGTCGCTCCGAGCGGTCGATGGTGCCCATCGATGGTCGTCGCTGCAGGAGCAGACCGCTACGGGTTGGCTGGATCTGCCGGCTTCCCGGAGGACGGCCTCCGGGGTGCGGGCCTTCAGCAGCAGTGTGTCGGGTACGGCAGTCTATCGTCCCATTGCTTCCGTGGCAGATGCCGAACTCCCCGTGGCGCAACGTCCTGGGCCGTTCCCGAATCCATTCAACGCCACTGTGACCCTGCCCGTGAATGTTGATGGTTCGGGCACCATGCACATATACGACGCCACAGGGCGAGTGTTGCGCACCTTCTTCGTCCGCAGCGGCGATGCCGTGCACTGGAACGGTCGCGACGACGACGGCAGGGAGGTTGCCAGCGGCGTCTACTTCTACCGACTCGACGGCGGGCCAGGCCCGCATCCGGGGGGCAAACTCACACTTCTCAGGTGAATCACAAGCTCCGGGCCCATGCGTCCGGTAACGGTGGAACGGCCTTTGCTCCCATACCTGTGGAGATTCCGGACTGTCGCTGTCTCACCCACTGGGTCAGAGGGTCGGCGGACCGTCACTTCCGGGGAGGATGCCCGGATCAAAGGACTGCTGCGCGAGCGTGGACCTCGTCATTGCCGACGGGGAACGCTGCGCCATGATGAGGAAAATGCTTCCCGTCTCGAGCCCACTGAGCCTTCGTGCCAGATCTGACCGGCCCAAGAACCGGCCAATGAACCAGCGGACCAACCGCGGCGCCCTGCCAGGAACCGTGGCATGCCTGCTGTTGGCGCTGCTTGTGTCAGCGTCGGCGCAGACTGTGTCACTGGAGCCGTCGGTGTTGCGACGGATTCCGGCAGCAGACATCGGCGACGGGCGCTACTGGCAGCAACTGCGCATCGTTCTCTCCCAGGACGACGCCGCCAGTCCCGAGGCCATCACCATTCTCATGCCGGAAGGGGTTGTCGTCAGTGATACCGACGAGGACGGCGCCATCTTTGACGAGATCCGGGTCGTTTACCGTGCTACTGGGGCAGAACTGCCGCGCTTCAAGACGGCAACGGTGAGTTCCGCTTCCCGCATCGTCATCGAAAGCCAGGAGCGTGCTGGTGCCGGTGGCGAACTCTACGTGCAGTTTCCCATCATCTCCACGGCTTCACCTTCGGCATCGGATCTGCCGTACCGGGATGTCTTGTTCGCCGACGCGCGCGAAAGTGATCTGTCCGGTGCAGATCTGCCGGTGCTCAATTTCGTCGACAGTCAGAGTTTTGCCAGTGCCGGTTCCATGGGCATCGTTGACCTGGGCGCGCCGCTGGCGGCAGGGGTGGACACGACGACAACGGCCCGAGGTACATGGTTTCCTTCCGATCCCGCAGTACTGGTCCTGTCCCTGCCCGATCTGGTCTTTGACGCCGGCCTCGGCAGCCCGAATCGCCTCGCCGGACACGGCGACGCGGATGATGCCAACGACACCGTCTATCGGTTCTTCTTCTCCAGCGATGCCCTGCTCTCGGTCAACACCGATGTCGCCATCGAGGCACTACGCGTCAACGGCGACGGTGATACGGTCTACAGTGAAAACGAAGGCCAGGGCGGCAGCGTCCGCCTTGTTACACGTGATCTCGCGGCCGGGTCCTACTGGCTCTACGTGACGGCGGACGTGACGGGTGACATTCCGTTGGCCAGAAGCCGGGTGCTGGTCGTACGCCATGAGCCGGTCATCGAACGTCTGGGTCCGAGCGGCACAGAACCACTGACCTTCGACTCCGGCGGACTGCTCGACAGTGCCGGCACGGCCAATGGTCGCGGCAGTCGCCGTCTGAGTCTCGATCTGTCTGTGGTGGATCACGATGACAGTGCCATGGTCCATCTGTTCTACAGCGGCAACCCCAACCTTGGTCCAGCGAATGTTACCGTCACCGGTGAGACCGCCCTGCTTGCCGGGGCTGATGCGATCACCATCTCCGGTGCTCTGCCAGAGGAGACGACACGCTTCGACTGGAACACCTCCGGGCCGATTCCGGTGCCGACGGGCGACTACTACCTCTACGCGATCGCCGTCGGTGGCGGACAGAGCAGCATCGAACGTATGTCCCGCCAGATCCTTGTACGTCACGCCCCGTTTCTGCGCCTCGATGCAACGCGCGACGACGGTACGGTGGATACGATCATCACCGGAGGTACGCGGCCTCAACGCCTGCTCACTCTCACCTGGGGCCGCAATGGTTTCGGTGGTGATGAGGATGTCGACGATGATGCCCTTATCGATCTCTACTACAGTGATCGGGATGATTTCGCTGTGCCCGCCGATGTCGACGTCATCGAAGCGGCTGCAGCGTCGCCGACGCAGGACACACATCAGATCGTCGGTGGACTCAGTAAGGATGCCGATGGTCGTCAGGACAATCAGTTCGTCTGGGATCTGTGGTCCCTGGAAGGGGGCGACTCGATCCCTGCAAGTGATCGCGCCTACGCCATCTACGGTGTCATCTCGGACGGTGTCTATCGACGGCTCGTACGCATGGATGGCGGCACGCCCGGGGATGCAGGCTCCTGGCTGCGCTTTGCCCATCAACCTGTCATTCGTCCCCTGCAGCCGGTGGCCGATCTCAACATCGATGGCGCACATACAGCGCGTGTCAGCTGGGAGGATATGGATCTGGACGATGACGCCCGTATTCGACTTGTGTTGAGTGCGGAAGACCATGGTTCGGTGTCCGACTACGATGCTGTGACGGCGGGGCTGGCCTTTGTCGTCAATTCTGCAGATGGCCGGGCGCTGCCGGAAGTAGATCCGGCTTTCGACCTCAGTGAAGATGCCAGCGTCGATTATTACGACGTCGGCACGACACACTTGTCCCGCAGTCTGAACGCCGACGGCGCGCCGCAACCGGGCACGTATACAGTCTATCTGGCGATCACGGAAGGGCCGAGTTTCGATAGCAGCACCCGTGCCTGGCGTGCCCCTGGGCGGCTCCATGTGGCCAGTCCCGGGACTGCGGCGGGAGCAGCACCGTTCCGTCTGCGGCCGGAGACCTTCACCATCGCTACCGGGGGCGAAGCACAGAGCATCGATGTGACGGTGGATGCCGGTGGTGACACGGTGGATCTCGTACTGTTGACGCTTCGCCTGGACGGCAGCCTGTTCTCTGTTCGTGACATGGACCCGCAGGCGGAAGGTATCCAGCCCTTTGCTGTCGGCGCGGGATTCAGGACCTCCAAGCTGGTCGCCAATACAGCGACGTCGGATGAGTCGGGGGGGCTGTTTCTTACCCTCGAATATTTCGATCCCGTCGTTGCGGGGATTCCCGGACTGCAGGGGGACCGGCCGTTGGCCCACTTCGACCTGCTCGCCAACGGTGGCGCGGGTGCGGAGCCGATTCAGCTGATTGTTGATGCTGACAATGATCACCCCTCTCAACTTGAGCGCGGCGGCGTAGTCATCCGTGTCCCGCAGGCGACGGAACTGGCGACGGCCCACCTCGTTGATGGGCGCGCTGCCGTAGGTGGCCGCGTCATCCTCGAGGGACGCACGGATCGCGCCGCCATCGTCGACGTCGCTCTACGGCGTTGGGGTCAGTACACGGACATAGTCGACAGCCTGTTCGCTGCCACCAATGATGAGGACGAGTCGCGCCCCGGTGTGCAGGTGCGCCTCGACACCGAGGGTGACTTCGCCCTGCTCGATGTGCCGCCGGGCCAGTTCGATCTGCATCTGCGCCGCGCCGGCTACCTGGAGGGTCGAGCTGTGGGCCTGGATCTGTTTCCCGGCGCGATCGTTGGCGGTGTGCGCCCGAGCACGTCAGGTGCACAAGGTGATTCTATCATGCTCGGAGGAGACGTGGCCGGCTACGTTGACGCGTCCGGTGTCAGTTCGCCGGACAATGAGGTGACGCTGGCGGACTGGGACTACGTCGCTGCCCTTTTTGGTCGGCAGGTAGCGGACACAGATGACAGCAGCCATGCCGACATCTCCGGTGATGGTGTCGTCAACGTTCGCGATCTCAGCCTTGTGGGGGCGAATTTTCGCGACCACGGACCGCGTCCTGTCTACCGCCGTGCCAGCACTCGCCCGGGGGCTGCGGTGGTCGCCCTCGCGTTGCCGCAGGTCATTGCCATGGGTGGACACGGTCAGAGTCGACCTGTACGCCGCCCATCCAGCCATACACGCTGTCCAGGCAGAGCTGCACTACAACTCCGACCAATGGTTGCTCGTCGGAGCTGGCCTCTTGCCGGGGCGACTTACGGTTGAACGCCGAGGCGCCGGATTTTCCCGTGTGGCGACGACTGCCATTGGTACGGTTCCCATGGACCCTGATGGTGTCATGATCAACTGGCACTTTGTCGCCCGCATCGACATGCCCCAGACGCCATGGATGGATACGCCTCTGCTGCTCGACAGCAGCCATCGTGACGTGAAAGTCCGCGGGTCCGCCATGACCGCCGTCACCGTGGCGCCCGTTCTGCCGACCGGTTTTGAACTGTTGCCGAACTATCCGAATCCCTTCAACCCGAATACGGTGATTGCCTTCATCCTCCCTGTTGCGGATGTGCGACTGCGCCTGGAGGTATTCGACATGCTTGGCCAGCGCATCGCGATCCTGGCGGATGGGCCCATGGCGGCTGGCATGCACAGGGTTGCCTGGGATGGGCGTGATCTGCGGGGGCGGCCTGTCGCAAGTGGTGTGTATCTGTCTCGACTGCTCACCGAGGATGGCGTTCGCGTCCGTTCCATGTTGCTGTTGCGCTGATGCTACGGCCGATAACAACAGCCCTGCGCCGTCTGCTCCCTGGCGTCATTGCAGCACTGCTGTCCTTCCCGGCAGGCGCTCTGGCTCAGGGGCAAGGTCCCGCCGAAATTTCGCTCCGCCGTGCCGACGGTGAGCCACTGACAACGATCGAGCTCGGCGACCGCATCGAACTGGAAGTCGCCATCGATGCCGGCAGCGCCGAGATCTCCGGGTTCGCCTTCTATCTGTCATATGACAGTGCCGTGTTCCGCTTGCTGGAGCCCTCAGGGCTGCGCACGGGGGAGAGTGTTGCCGAGCCTTTTCTCTCCGGCGACTGGCTCGATGGTGTGGTCCTGCTCAATCGCGTCGAAGAGGAAGAGGGCGTCACGTATCTCGCCTATGCGGAGGCGGCAGGCGTGCAACGACGTGCGGTGACGGGTTCCGGCGTGGCGGCGACCTTTGTCCTGGAAGCCATGCGCCGCCCACTTGGTGATGAGACGCTGGTGTCCATTGAGGAGCGGGGTCATGAGCGTGTCTCGTACTACACGACCACCGATCAGCCGGGGACCGAAGTGCTCTTTGCTCACCCTCTGGGAACCGTGCCGCTGCGCGTCACCGGTTTCCGAGTCCAGGCCCTGCCCGATGTGCAGATCGTCGAGGGGGATGGAGCCCAGGTCGTCTATGAGAACCTGAACGACTATGTCGATCAGGAAGGCGCTTCCGTGATCTGGACATCATCCTTCGTCAACAGCCTGAATACGGCCATTGACTCCGCCGGCCAGGTGACGATGAGCCCCGTTGGCATCTATGGTGACACGACTGTCGTGTTCAGCGCCTTTGAAGTGAATGAGGGCAATGCCGATGCCGATACGGTCCACGTGCGGATCCTGGCTCGACCGCGGATCACCGGGTTGCCGCCGACGGTGAGTTTCATTGAGGACGGCAGCAGCATCCCTGTGGATCTCGACGACTTCGTTACCGACCTGGACAGTGATGACGCCACGCTCCAATGGACCCCGACCAACGGAAGTTTCATCCACGTCGACATCGACCCGGCAACACACATGGCGGTCTTCTCCGCTGATCCCGACTCATCGGGCGCGGCGGACATCCGCCTGTTGGTCAGTGACAGCACAGGACTTACCGATTCCGTCACGGTGCGGGTCTTCGTATCCGCAGTGAACGATCCACCGGTCGTCCAGCGTCGAGCTCCGGTCTACCCACGCTTGGGCCTTGATGGAAGCCTCACCATTCCGCTGACGGAGTTGATTGCCGACGCCGATGATGGCCCTGATAGTCTGCAGATTCTGCTGCAGACCGAGGGTGGCTTGACGGCAGAACTGACGGCCGACGGTCAGAGCCTGCAATTGACGGGCACCGCCACCGGACGTGGTCTGGTACGGATCACGGTGCAGGATCGCGCCGGTCAGGTCTCCACGGGACGCCTGATCGCGGTTGTGCTGCCCACTGGCTCGACACTGACGCCGGAGTTGTCACCCCTGCCGACGCTGCGCTTCGCTGAGGGTACTCCTGGCACGCTCGATCTCAAGCAGCTGGTCGAAGACGACAGTCCTGTTGGGCAGCTGGTCTGGACGGCAGCTTCCTTCAATGAACTGCGCCCCGTTGTGCGTGATGGCGTTCTGCTGGTAACGGCTGAAGCGGGATTCACCGGGCCAGCTGCCGTGGGGCTCATCGTCACCGATCCGGATGGCAACCAGGACAGTGGCAGTCTGGCGATCGATGTTGTACCGGCTGGCGAACCGCAGGCGCCACAGATCCTGGCGCCGGCAAAGATCGGTCTGGCCAGTGGCAGCACGGACGGGGGTTCACCAACACAGGTGCTGCTGAATCTGGATGCCATGGTCAACGATCCCGACGACAATGTCGACCAGATCACCTGGATCGTGACGTCATCCTCCGGGCTGCTGTCCGAATACGATTCGGTGAACCGTCAGGTACTGTTGTCCGCCACACCGGGTATGAACGAAGTCGCCTCGCTGACGTTGACGGCGACAGATAGCGACGGACTGGTCGCGAGCAAGTCGATTCCCGTACTGGTCGTCGAGGCAGGTGGTGCCCCGCTTATCAACGAGGTACCTGAAGTCATACTCGATGCAGCCGCAGCTGTGGGCCGAATCGATCTCGATGACCTCGTCTTTGATGACGAGGACTTTGAGTCCGAACTGGAATGGACGGCGCAGGGAGAACCGGGCATAAGTGTTGAGCTGGATCCGGTGACCCATCTGCTTCGGGTCCGGCGAGATGAGGCGGCGACAACGACGCCACCCTCGGAAGCACGCGTTGTGTTGACCGCCCGCGACACCCGTGGACAGGAGTCCAGTGCGATATTGACAGTTTCGCTGCCGCCGGTATTCCAGCTCGATCCGATCCCGGATCTCGTCCTCTATGCAGGCGGGCAGGATACGACACTTGTGCTGCGCGATTTCGTCGCTGGTGCCACCCAAACATTGCAGTGGACCGTGGAGCCCACGGTCCAGGTGGTCGTGACGATTGATGTTGAGTCTACACGAGTTCACGTGACCTCACCCAACAGCAGCTTTATCGGCTCCGAGATCGTGCTTTTCACGGCGACAGATGGCACCGGGCGGTCGCGCTCGGCCCCCGTGCGCGTCAGCGTCAGAGGACGCGGGCTGGCACCACAGGTACGCACCTTCCCGACGATGAGCGTGCGGGCCGGGGAAGTCGACCGAAGTCTCGATCTCGATGATTTCGTCGTTGATGACGATCCGGATTCGACGCTGACGTGGAGTGCCGGCAATCCTCTGGACGTGATCGTCTCCGTCGACCCTCTGACCCATGAGCTTACCATCCAGCCGCAGTCGACTGCCGCTGGCCCGCGTACCGCGCAATTGCTGGTGCGCGACCCGGCGGGGAATTCGGCCCTGGCACTGCTCGAGATCCGTGTATTGCGCGGAGGCGAGCCGCCCATTGTGGAGCCGCTGCCACAGATCCTTTTGCCAGCAGGTGGCGAGGCGCAGGCCATCTCCCTGGATCTGTATGTGGCGGACGCAGACACGCCGGATGATCAGATCATCTGGACGGTGCGTGCCGAACCGGGCGTTTCTGCCCGCGTCGAGAATCGACGGTTGTTTGTCTCAGTACCGGCCGGCCAGCAGGGCTCCCGGCAATTGCTGCTGAGTGCCGCCGATCCCCAGGGCAACCGTGACGAGGCCAACCTGATCATTCTGATCCAACAGGATGACGAACCACCCGGTTTCAGTCTGGATGCACGACGCAACGATGTTGTCGGTGACCTGCTTGATGTGATCATCCGACCAACAGAGGCGCTCGAAGGGCCACCTGTGGTGACGATGAATGGTGCAACGGTTGAGGTGCGTGATCGGGGAGATGGAACCTACGAGGCTTCGTTCCTGGTGCCACCGATCGACTCCGAACAGTCCGTACGAGTTGTTGTCAGTGGGCAAGATCGTGCCGCAAACGTCGCGGAGCGCAGCATTGATATCGCTTTGCGCCGACTTTCCGAGCATGGCGGCAGTGTTGCTTCGGCCAATGGCCAGGCGACACTCAACATACCGGAAGCCGATGCTGGCCCTGGACGACTGGCTGTGCTCTATAGGTTCGGCGAAGAGGATCGGCCTGAGGGTTCAGGGGATGATCCCGGTATGCTTATCTCCGTGACTCTGGCAGGCGCGCCGGATCTGAAGGCGCCCATGACCCTCAATCTTTTCGCCGGTTCCCGCGCCGCCGATCCGGTGACCGGCATAGAGCGCTGGAATCCCGTGACCGGAATGTGGGAGGACATTCCAACCGCCATCGATGCAGGCACAGGCTGGCTTTCGGCGGCGATTCGGACGTCGGGGGTCTATCGCATCGGCCAGGTCGAGCCGGAGAATCGTCGACCGGCGAGCCAGTTGCGCAGTTATCCCAATCCGTTCGGTGCGACAGCGGCGCAAGCCAGCATTGAATACGAAGTGACCCAGGCAGGTCCAGTGCATCTGGAGATATACAACATTCTGGGCCAGCGGGTCCGCCTGCTCGTTGACGAGTCCCACCAGGAGCTGGGTGTGTGGACGGCGACGTGGGACGGTCGCGATGACGCCAACCGCAGCCTCGCCTCTGGCGTCTACCTCTATCAGTTGCGCGAGCCGGGTGCCATCCGACGGCAGCGACTGCTGCTGTTGAAGTGACGATGGCGGCTAGAAATGAATGAATCAATGAATCAGCGAAATGCCAGCTGGCTGCACGCAGCCGTAACCATGGTGCTGTTGTTCGGTTGGGGACAGGCGCAAGCCGGGGTCAACGAATGGACGAGTACCGGGCCGGCGCAGACGGTCAACACCGTTACGCCCGGAGTGGTTGCCAGTCGTCTGTACGCAGGTAGCGCCGACGGGCTC
This sequence comes from uncultured Gemmatimonadaceae bacterium, assembly GCA_937919035.1. Lineage (GTDB taxonomy): Bacteria > Latescibacterota > UBA2968 > UBA8231 > UBA8231 > UBA8231. Next base: position 4,088 of record CALFPI010000327.1, on the reverse strand, counting down.
TACCGCAGTGACAACGACGCAGCCACCTGGGAGCGCCTGCCGGACTCGCTCCCTGGTCACAATGTTCTCAGTGTCGCTGCCGCCGCTGCGGATGCCGTTGCTGAGCGGCTCTACGCCGGTACACAGCTGGGACTGTACCTCAGTGCCGACGGGGGCACGAACTGGACTCGAGCCTCCGAGGTCGGTGCAGGGATCATGGCCCTGACAACCAGTCCCTCCATAGACGGGGCAGAGGCTGTCGTCTACGCCGGCACCTTTGGTCGAGGGGTTTACGTAAGCCTCGACGCCGGTGTCACCTGGAGTCACTCTCTGGATCTTGTAGACGCTCAGGTCTATGCCCTGCGGGCGGCCGCATTCGATGTTGCCACCGTCTATGCCGGAACAGCTGATGGACTTTATGTCAGTCGCAATGCCGGTGAATCGTGGGCCGCCGTGGGTTTGGCCCTGCGTGGCATGAGTGTGCGCTCCGTGTATCTGTCCTCCGTCGATCCGAACTACCTCGCTGTCGGCACCTATGGTGAGGGCCTCCTGCGCTCCTTCGATGGAGGAGCCACCTGGTCGGTGGCGCGTACCGGCCTGCGACCACCCCAGGTTCGCAGCCTTGCCGTGGACGATGCCAATCCTGATGTCATGTACGCTGCCACATCCACGGGTGGCTTTTACCGCACCAAGGACGGCGGCACGAACTGGCTGCCGATCAATTTCGGCCTGCCGTCGCTGTCGAGCCGCTTCGTGATGATCGACCCGGCCAACCGCAATCGCCTGCTGGGGTCCGGCACAGGGCAGGGCATTTACGAGATCCGCTTCGCTCCCGAGCCGCAGATCGTCGTGCAGCCGACAACCTTCAACTTTGGTCCCGTGCCGGTCTCGTCCCGCGCGACAAAGAGGCTGCAGATCGGCAATACCGGCACGGCGGATCTCGTCGTTGCCGATGTCCGTCTCGGCGGCTCATCGGGCTTCACGGTGAATTTCACTGGCTCCTTCGTGGTGCCCGCCGGCGGCGTGCATTTCCTCTCCGTGACCTTCGAGCCGCAGGTGCGTGACATCATCCTGCGTGACGAGATTCGTATCTCAAGCAATGATCCGGATGAGTTCGAACTCGCTGTCGCAGTGAGCGGCCGGGGTACGCGTTCGGTATTGAGTGCTGCGCCAAGTCGAGTGGATTTTGGTCCTGTTTCCATTCCGCCCGGATTCGCCGACACGACGATCACGTTGACCAACACCGGCTCAGCTACCCTGCAGTTGCTTGGGGCGCGCTTCGACAACAGCCGTTTCACCGTGCAATCCTTTGTGCCGACTGCACTGCAACCGGGACGTTCAACGACGGTTCGCATCGCCTTCAATGCGCTGCTGCCGCGGCCGGAGTCGGGCAACCTGTTGTTGATCAGTGACTCCAACCCTGACACGCTGAAAGTGCCAGTCACAGGAACGGGCACCGCACCCGATATCGCTGTATCCAATGCCATCCTTGATTTCGGCAGGGTCAACATCGGTGACAGCAGCACGCTGCCTCTGACCGTGTCCAACACCGGCACGGCAGATCTGACCCTGACAAGAGTGCTCGCCGGGTCCGATCAGTTTTTTGTGGATCGCACACTCGGCGGGTCTCGAGATACTTCTTTTGTCGTGCCCGGCAAGGACACGATCCGCGTTGTTGCCGGTAGCGACACCACCGTCCGCATTGGCTCGGGAGCGACAACCACGGTCAAAGTCGGGCGTGATACGACACGCCTGATCTCGGCGGGGGATACCTCGATCGTCGTCACCTCGGGCGACACGACCGTCATCATTTTCGGCACAAACCGCACGGTCTTTCTGGCGAGCGAAGACTCGACCATCCTGGCCCCCGATCGTTCGATCACCCTGGCAGTCACCTACCGGCCCAGTATCAGTGGTGCCGTTCGTGATACCCTTGAGATCAGCAGCAATGCGCCAATCGGCTTTGGTCTGATGTATGTGGTCCTGCGCGGCGAAGGCAATGCCTTGTCGCTGGAACCGTCACCGGCGATCGCTGTTGGCGAACATCCGGTGGACATGGCAATGGCCGCTCTCGACGGAGTTGCGGGCGTGGATCTGGCCATCGTCGACAGTGTTGGTGGCCTTGTCCATGTTCTGTTGAACGACGGCGCTGGAGAATTCCCTGTCGCCGGACGACGCACATACCCCAACGCCGGATCCGCTTTTGGCCCCTGGGTTGAACCGGTCGCAGTGGCAGCAGCTCCCATTTTTGGCCCGACGGCGACAGACCTCATCATCGGCGATCGAGTGGCACGATCCATATCCCTGCTGGCCAACGATGGCAGTGGCCGCTTTGACGGCCGCCGCGAAGACATCTTCATCGGTCATCAGTTGTCCGACATCGTCGCTGTGGACCTGGACACGGATGGTGACGTCGATATCGCTGTGGCCAACGGCCCGAATACCGATACCATCACCCTGTTGTATAACGATGGACACGGGGGCATGAGCGCGCGGGTGGTATTGCCCGTACAAACGGGCTCTGTCGCGCTGGCGGCGGGGCAACTCAATGCGGATGGCTACGTGGATCTGGTTGTGGCCAATCGTTTTTCCAACAGTGTCACCGTGCTCATCAATGACCGCAACGGTTCTTTCGTCGCCGGAGCCCACCACGCGGTCGGCGTCAGTCCGTTGGATGTGGCCATCTTCGACATGGATGCCGACGGCGACCTCGACATCGCCGCGTCCAGTTCTGGCTCCCGCAGTGTCAGCCTGTTGCGTAACAACGGTCTCGGTAGTTTTCAAGCGGCGGCAGCACCACAATCGACGAGCCTGCGGCCCGTGGCGATCGCCGCAGACGGCATGACGGCCGATATTCTCAATGATATCGTCGCCGGCGGCGGCGGTGACTTCCTGGTCTTCTTCGAGAACGTTGACGGCACGCTCTTCGAGCGGCAGGATATCGACACAGGGTTCCCGATCCGCGACATCCAACTCGTGGATCTCGATAACAACCGGGTCTCCGACCTCATCGTCCTGAGTGCCGACAGTGCTCGTGTCCGTGTCTATCACAACCGACTGACGGGACGCAATGTTCCCCCTCGGGCACCGGCGCGGCTCACGGCGACCGATGTGCGCCGTGATCTGGGGGGGCGCATCGTGCTTTCCTGGGAGGATGGTGACTATGGCACCCGGCGTCCTGCGGATCAGGTGATCGCGACGACGGCCTACAACGTGGCGCGTTCCCGCAATGCCGAGTTCACCGCTGCCGAGACGCTGGCTACCCTCCCGGGGGGCGTACTGAGCTATACGGATGATGCTGCGACTCCGTATCAGACATTCTACTATCAGGTGACGGCGAGCCGCGGCGATCTGCGGTCGGCACCAAGTGCTCCGGCCAGTGCGATCTCTCTGCCAGCCCCCCTGTTTGACCTGAAGCTGACCAACGCACCACGTGTCAGTCGTGGCGATACGTTGCGGGCGCAAGTGTATCTGACACCTGCCGGCCATCGTATTGCCGGCGCCTCCGTCTTCCTGACCTACGAACCTTCGGCCCTGCGTCTGCTGGCCATGCCGGCAGATAGCACGCAACCTTTCCGCGTCAGCAGTGACGTGCTGGGGAGTTTCACGCCAGCCATCAATACATTCCACAACGGCATCCCCGGGAGCGGCAAAGTCGACCTTTCCCTGATCAGCACCACGCCCGGCGGTGGCGCCCTGTCATCCGGTGTCGAGCCGGTGCTCATCGCCGAGTTGTGGTTCCTCGCCAGCCAGCAGGTGACGACTTTTCTGTCGATTGACAATGAACCCGGCGCCAACCGTAGCACGGCGATCGTCGAGGACTCCACGGGTGCGTGGATCGAGCCGGTTCTGGGGGATACGACACACCTGGTCGTGCGTGATATTTTCGTCAGTGGTCAAGTGGCGCCACAGCGCCGCTCGCTCGCGGCTCTGTCGGCGGACGAGGCGACGTTGCTGTTCATCAAAACCGGTGGCGATACACTCGTCTCGGCGCTGAACGATGCCGACCGGCTGACGCCCGGCATTCAGGTGCCGCTCGATGCCACGGGGAGTTTCTTCCTCGACCAGATTCCCGCCGGTATGTCGGTGGCGCAGTTACTTGATCTCTC
>CALFPI010000326.1 GCA_937919035.1 uncultured Gemmatimonadaceae bacterium | reverse complement strand
CGTACTTCCGGAGCGGAAGAAGTGCTGCGGCCGTCCTATGATATCCAAAGGATTTCTCAAGGAGGCCCGCCAGCGAGCCGCAGAAAACATTGCCGACATGATGCCTTTCGTCGACCGGGGCTGGTCGATTGTGGGCGTCGAGCCGAGTTGTATGCTCACTTTTCGTGATGACTACCTGGATTTGGCACCGGACGCGCAGGCGGCTCGTCGCGTGGCGGATCATGTATTCATGCTCGATGAGTTCCTCGCCGCCCTCATCGACAGCGACGGGGGACTCGGAATTGAATTTGTCCAGCGCCCGAAGCGCATCCTGTTCCATGGTCACTGTCAGCAGAAGGCATTGATCGGAACGAGTGATACACTGCGACTCATGCGACAACCCGTTGGCTACGAAGTAACGGAGATCCCATCGGGTTGCTGCGGTATGGCCGGCAGCTTCGGTTACGAAGAAGAGCATTACGATGTTTCTATGCAGGTTGGCAAGCCACGGCTTTTCGATGTGATCACCGCTGCCGGTGCTGGTGTCGAGGTGGCCGCTGCCGGCACCTCCTGCCGACATCAGATTGCTGATGGCACAGGCCATTCGGTCCGCCACTGGGCTAACGTCCTGGCAGACGCACTACCATCAGCCCCGGATGAAAACGAGAGCTAAGTACCAAACCCACAACAGGAGGCTAACAATCTCGTGGCATTCAACGTCAAGGAGCGCGGCCGCGTTACCTATTACTACGGCGGCGACGCCCCAACGCTTTCCGCTCTGGTAACAGAGAAACTCGATGGCGGTGACTTGAAGATATACTTCGCAGGAATCACCGGAGGGCACTCCGCCAAGGGTGTTCTCAACCGTGATGAACTGGTCACAATGACCCCGAAAATCGAGGTCGAGCTTGTGTTTCGCTGCTGGGAAAAGTGGCTCCAGGAGGCCGAGATCGTCGACTCCATCGGCAAGATCGATTTCGTCGAGGTCCACGCCTTCGCCTCACAGCCGAAGGGGCCCGATCCGCGCATGGATCCAGAAGGGTTCATCGCGGAGCAGAAGCGCCTCTACACGGAATACTCGGCTGCCTACAGTGGATTCTTCCGTGACCATATGGGTCACACGGGTGTGCCCTCGCGTTTCACGGTGCACGTCGTTGATTTTCCTGACAAAGCGGCATCGTACGAATTCTACAGCGTCGGCATCTACCAGCCCGCGCTGCACAAGTAGCAACATCGCCATTGTGACAGGAACAAGGGGGTGTCACTCGACTGCGTGACGCCCCCTTGTTTTGGAATTGCAGGTATTTCAGATGCGTTTGCCCTTGGCCCGCAGGCGTCCACACAATACGTGAATCAGACCACGAAGCACCGTCGGATGGGCGGACATCAGTTCGTACAGCGCCTCCCGGTCCAGCCCCAGCAGGCGGGTATCGGCCAAGGCTGTGACGCTGGCCGAGTGCGGTTCCGGGTCAAGGGTTGTCAACTCGCCAAAGATCTCACCATCACCAAGTTCCGTGAAGGTGCGATCTTCATCGTGCACGCGCACCCGGCCCTCCGCAATGATGTACATCGTGCGCCCAACCACACCCTTTTCATAGACCCGTTCGTCCGCGGCTACCTCGATCTCTTCCAGATATCCGGCGAGATCGGCAAGGACCTCTTCTGGCACATCGGCGAAAACACTCACCGAGCGCAGGATCATCACCTTTTCAACGGTCAGGAACATCGGTCGCTCTCCCGGCTTCCAGCTTTCGATCCAGTACATCAGATCGGGGGGCACGAGGCCCTCTTCGGTGATGCGCTCTTCGTGTTCCGCCCACAGGGAGGGGGACAGAGTGCGCAGGGCCCATGCGGCGGTCTCGCTGACAAGCCGTGAGTCATCGTCCAGTCGTTGCGCCACATCAGCGGCCAGACTGGTTTCTCCCAGGAGAATGGCAGCGCGCACGGCACAGGCGCGGATCCAGGGCTCAAACCGGTGCCCGCCCGGGATAATGAGCAGGGAAAGCCGCTGTGTGCGGCCCAGAAGCCGCTGCGGGAATGTCGTCGACATCTGCTGCAAGGCTTCTCTGGCCGGGACCTCCTCGAACAAGGTCATGAGATGCCTGCGGGTATCCCCTGACATGGCCGTATCAAGGACTTCGAGAGCGTAGGCACGCTGATCGGCGACGTCGCTGTTCAGCTGCTCGCCCGCAAGCTTGAGGGTGTCGGAATTCTTGGACAGGCCCGCGACGCCGATCGGCGGATGCGGCGCCTGTTTCGGCTTCAGATGCGGGCGCAGGAAACCGAACATCTCGGCCGGTTTGGTGACGTGCCAATATT
>CALFPI010000325.1 GCA_937919035.1 uncultured Gemmatimonadaceae bacterium | reverse complement strand
ATGCAGAAGCCATTCTCAGTTCCCTGCAGAACCTGAGTGGGCAGCAGGAGGATGCTGATGATCTCGCTGCCCTGGAAACGCCCGTCGAGCTGTCCGCTGCGGAGAAGTCCCGCGGTGCGCAGCTTGTGGACGTCGAAATCCGTGTAGAAGGGCGCCCACAGAAGGCTGAGGGCATCGTCATACCGTCACCGGAAGATTCCAAGCGGCATATTCTGGCAGAGCGAGACCCGGCGTCCGGGGAACTGACACCGCAGTTGCGCAAGGGCCGGCTGCGCTACGTGAATCGGCGGCCCGATGGCAGTTGGCAGGCCCTGACAGGATAGATCGGCAGGATAGATCGGCAGGATAGATCGACAGGATAGATCGGCAGGATAGATGGGCAAGGCCTGCCAACTGCCACCATAGAGTAGAAATTCGAGCCCGCGGGCAGTGACGCCCGCGGGCTCGAAGTGTGTCTACAGGCCCCGTTCCTTCTTCCAGGCCTCGTACTCCGGGCGGGCCCCCTCCGAGAGGGGGTAGTATTTCTTCAGGTGGCCGCCGGCCAGCAGTCGCTCGCGGCTGAAGTCCTCCCATTCGGCATGCTGACTGGCGAGGCCGAGAAGCTCGGCCGCCAGTTTCGCCGGGACTGCAACGACACCGTCATCGTCGGCGACGATGATATCGCCGGGCAGCACCAGGTTGTTGTTCATGCCGATGGGGACGTTCACGGCGTACGGGTAGATGTTCGTCTGCGTATGAAAGTTCGGCGTGACACCACGCAACCACAGGCCCAGATCGAGATCACGCAGGACGATGGGGTAATCGCGGATGCAGCCGTCAATCACGACGCCAACACCACCGCGTCCCTGGAAGAAGGTGAGCATCATGTTGCCGAAGCAACCGCTTGTCATGCTGCCGCGGGCATCGACGCAGACAATGTCACCGGGCTGCGTGTGGTAGAGCACATGACGGTGCAACTGTTGCTCCGGGTCGGAGTACTCGTCATGGTTGTAGACATCCCCGCGTTTCGGCATGAACTGCAGGGTCAGGGCGGGGCCAGCTACGACCTTACCCGGCGTGTATGGCGTCGGCCCCAGGATGGTCGGATCCTCGATGCCGAGCTTCCGCAACTCGCCAGCGGCGGTGGCGGAGCCGACCTCACGCAGGCCGTCGACGAGTTCTTTTGGCGGGCGAACAATATCGGGTGTATGGGTGTCTGCTTTAGCATCAGCCACGGGTACGGGATCTCCGAATCGAAAGAGGAATGGGACCGGGGGGCGGCAAAGCTAACCATTCGCGGTTGACGCCTCCACCCCGACTGACGTACATCAAGCAGATGCCCCAGACGCCAGTCCAAATCCAAGTCCAAATCCAAGTCCAAATCCAAGTCCAGACTCAAGAATCTCGGAGCCTGCTCCATGCTTGAAGCCCTCGTCGTTGTCGCAATCGCTGTCGCGTTGCTCGTCTGGCTGATCCTGCGGCGGCCGACGACCGGGCAGTCTGACGCATTCTATGACCCCGCTGATGGTGAGCGCCAGCCGCACAAGTGGGGCTACACGGATACGGTGTTCGAATTCGACGGCGAACGTTCGGTCCGCGTCACCGGCAGCCGGTACCCACTGGCGGGGTACTCCATGCCGTACTTCATCCCCTTTGCCGAGGAAGTTCTGGGTGTGCCCATCACCCCGGCAGAGATGATGCCGGAGGCGCCACAGCAGAAACCGCCGCCGGCGCGCCAGCACCAGGACTTTGTCGACGACCTGCGGCAGCATTTTGGTGATCGGCAGATCAAGGCGGATGATGACGAACGACTCGTGCACAGTCATGGGCAACTCAGCGTCGACGAGATCTACCGACTGCTCTACCTCGGTGCTTTGGGGCGCGTTGTCGATGTCGTGCTCTACCCGGAAACAGAGGACGAGGTGCGCCACATCGTCCGTACCGCCGCTGAGCACAATGTCTGTCTGGTGCCGTATGGCGGTGGCACAAACGTCAGTGGTGCACTGACTCTCCCGGAGCAGGAAGAGCGCATCATCGCCTCCATCGACATGCGCCGTATGACAAGGATCCTGTCGCTCGACGAGGAGAATTTGCAGGCCACCGTCGAGGCGGGGATCTCCGGCAAGGAACTGGAGCGGGAACTCGGTGCCCGTGGGTTCACCTCGGGCCACGACCCCGACAGTGTTGAGCTTTCGACCCTGGGTGGCTGGATTGCCACCAACGCCAGCGGCATGAAGAAGAACCGCTATGGCAATATCGAGGACATCGTCCTTGAGGCGACGCTGGTCACACCCGCCGGTGACATCGAGACCTTCCACTCGACGCCACGAAATGCGACCGGCGTGCAACCCCGCGTGTGGTTGTTCGGCAACGAAGGCAACTTTGGCATCATCACCAGGGCGACGATCAAGGTGCATCCGCTACCCGAAGCCCGGGAATACGGCTCCCTGGTTTTTCCGCAGCTTGAAGATGGGGTGCGGTTCCTCAAGCAATTGCGCCATGAGGGGGGGCTGCCGGCGAGCATTCGCCTGGTGAACAACACGGAATTTCGCTTTGGTCAGGCTCTCAAGCCGGCACCGTCAGCGCTGAAGGGCCTGTTGGCGAAGGTGCAGAGGTTCTTTCTGCTGACGGTGAAAGGTTTCGACCCCAAACGCATGGCAGCGTGCACCATCGTCATGGAGGGCACCCGTCGCGAGGTTGCGCACCAGAAGAAGATCATATTCCTGCTGGCGAAAACGTACGGCGGTTTGAGCGGCGGCTCGCACAATGGCCAGCGCGGCTACATGCTGACCTTCGGTATCGCCTACATCCGAGATTTCTTCAACCAGTTTCACATCATGGGCGAGACCTTTGAGACGTCGGTCCCGTGGGATCGGATCCATCACGTCACTGCCGCTGTCGAGGAGGAGTTGCACCGCCAATGCAAGGCGCGCAGCGTCCGCGGCACACCTTATCTGTCGTACCGTGTGACGCAGACGTATCACACGGGCGTCTGCATCTACTTCACCATGGGTTTCTCCGGCAAAGGCCTCGAGCGGCCGGATGCCGCATACCACGAGATTGAGTCGAGCCTGCGTCAGGCGATCCTCGACAACGGTGGATCCCTGTCCCATCACCATGGCATCGGCAAGATCCGCGCGAGCTTCCTCAAACAGATCCAGTCGGAGGCAAGCCTGCAGGTGCTGCGAGAGACGAAACGGGCGCTGGACCCTGCCAACATCTTCGGCGCGCGAAATGGCGACCTTGCCG
>CALFPI010000324.1 GCA_937919035.1 uncultured Gemmatimonadaceae bacterium | reverse complement strand
TTGCTGATGCCGTAGATGGCCCCGGGCAGGATGCCATACCGGTTCTTCATGGCGCAGGTGATCTTGGTGCCGTGGGTCTTCATTACCGGGCAGTTGATCCAGGCGTCGGCGTCGATGATGGCTTTCGCCAGGATGTACTCGTCGTCCGCCAGCCCGCCGTGGGCGAAGGCGAGCGTATCCGTAAGCCCCCAGTTCATATCGAGGCAACGGATGCTGATGCCACGATCACGGAGTTCGCGCACGACATCGCGGTAGCCGCCGACATGGAACCCATCCTCCTGCAGGTCGAAAAACCATCTGGCGTAGAACGGCACCTCAAAGCCGACGCTGTCGGCTGTTGCCTGTGCAACCCATCCACCGGGCCCTTCACCAATCACGATCTCAGCGAGGGGCGCTGCTTCGTGCACCAGAAGGGCCACCGCCCGAACCAGGCGAGCGTCGGTGATGACGCCGGAGCCACTGGGTCGCACGATGGAAATGTTGGGTTTGATGACCACGAGGCGCGCCGTATCGGCCACCACGGATGACATGCCGCCCAGCAGATCAACCGCACGGCGCACCATGTCTTCGATCTGTGCCGTTGACAGCGACACGTCGGCGGCGGCCGGGCTTGCCAGGTCCTCGTCCGCCGAGGCGACCAGCGCAACAGTGTAATCCGACGTGTCCGCCCGACAGGGGGTCAGCGCAGCGCCCATGGTTGCCATGAAAAGAATCACTGCTCTGACCATCAGAGTGTCCGCCTGGTGTTGCTTGCGCCGCGGTTGCATCGTCGCCCGCCATATGACAGTTTCGCGCCTTGAGGATTGAGACAGAATACGAGTGTGTCAACAGGCGCAGCACGAACTCAGCACGGCAGGACCAGAGGAGATAGCCCCATGTCACTGGGTATGGAGCGCGAAGCAGGATTCCATTATCCACCCATCGTGGAAGCCTACACCCCCCGCCCCTTCAGGCCATCCCAGTACGTCGTCCGCCGGACCGTCGATGAGATTACCATCGATGGGGATCTGCGTGAGGCGAGCTGGGCTCACGCCGACTGGACGGCACCCTTCGGCCACATCTTCATGGTGGGCTACCGGCAGCCCTTTCTTGCTACCAGAGCGAAACTTCTGTGGGACGATCGCTACCTGTACGCGGCGGTGGAACTCGAAGAACCGAATCTGGTCGGCCACGTGACCACCAGGGACGAAGAGATCTACCGGGACAACGACATCGAGTTGTTCATCGACGTCGACGGCGATGCACAGGACTACATCGAACTCGAATTCAACTGCCTCGGCACGATCTGGGACATGTTCCTGCCCAAGGAGTACAACCGCGGTGGCCTCCCTCACAGTCACCCGCGTGTCGAGAACAGCCCGCCCTGGGATCTGCAGGGCATGCTGGTCGCCGTGCGCATGGACGGCAGTCTCAACTACCCCCTCGATACCGATAACGGCTGGACCATCGAAATGGCCCTGCCGTGGAACAGCCTGCAGGCGACGAGCCGCTCAGGGGCACAACTGAACCGGGCGGGCACCATGCTGCGTCTCAACTTCAGTCGGGTGCAGCACACCTGGCCCAGGGTCTGGCCCATCATCGACTGGAACGACCGGGGACCGGGATCCTACGACTGGACCTGGTCGCAGAGCCTCGTCTACAATATGCACGCCGTGGAATCCTGGGGGCGGGCGCTGCTGACGGATCAGACGGTACTGCAGTCTGCCGACGAAAACCTGCAACATGCCTTCGCCTTCGCGCCACCGCCGGCAGCAACCAGCACACCCGAACCGGGCAGCATGGTCGCGATCGCCGCAGGCACCTACTCGATCGGTCCGGACCCGACGGATCCGCACGACTCCCCGGAGGGCAGGGAGGTCCTGGAAGCGTTCCTGCTGGACCGATATCCGGTGACCGTCGGGCAGTACATCACCTTTCTCAATGCCGGTGACCATGGCCAGTTCTGCAACGTCGATATGGCCAACCCTGATTTCTGCGGCATCCGCTCGTGTGCCAGTGGTGGCTACGAGGCCGTTGCGGGGCGCGAACTGTATCCGGTGACGCTGATGACGCTCGCCGGCGCTCAGGCCTTCGCCGCGTGGGCGGGTAAGCGCCTGCCAACAGAATTCGAGTGGGAAGCCGCGGCGCGTGGCAGCAGGGCCAGGACCTACCCTTGGGGCGACGAACCACCAACAGCGATACACGCCAACTACGACTACCACATCGGCCACACGACACCCATCGGCACGTATGTGGCGGGCGGCTCGCCGGATGGTCTCTTCGACCTTGCAGGCAACGTCTGGGAACTGTGCGACAGCAGCTGGCACGCCAATGCCTGGGCGGGCGAGGTCGATCCCCCGCGGACATCAGGACAGATCATGCGCGGCGGCTCCTGGGGTACGCCGGCGGCGAACATGGCCGCCGCCTACCGCAACGCACAGAAGGGGGCCACGTGCCCCATGGTTGGCTTCCGCTGCGCCCGGGATCTGCGCGGATCGACCTGACGGTGTCGCCCGCCGTTCCACCGAAACTTCCCTGGCTGGTTACTTGACCCATGGCGGAGAATCAGGCCTACTGTTACGTATCGTCCCCGGGTCTTGGTTCCCGGTCAACGCCTGCCGACTGAGGCCGGATCAGTCCACCGTTTCGGCGTTCTCGGGGTTGTCGGGCAGCAACAGGTCCTCCAGAAAGAAGGCCGACAGTTCCGCTCGACCACCCAGGCCTGACTTTCGATACACGGCGACGGCATGTTGCCGTACGGTCCGTTCACTGCGCTCGGTGTAGTCGGCGATCTGCTTGTGCGAATACCCTTTCAGCAGCAGCAGGGCCGTCTGCCGTTCCGTCGGCGTCAGTTGCCAGGTGGTCATCTGGCCGTCGATCTCCTCGCCGAGTCCTTTGAGGAACCCCTGGGCGCGGCGGCGCCAGGCATCCCGCTCGACCAGGTGCTGGTCACGAGAGCAGCGCAGATCGACGACAGAACGTCGCGCCTGCAACCAACCGCGGCCCAGCCAGGCGGCGGTGGTCAGACACAGGAGCAGGAACAGGATCTCGAAGAGTGTATGGAGACTGTACCACGTATCGGGGCGATCAAGGATGAGATCCGCCAGGCCCGTGGCGGCGATGGCCACCAGCAGCAGGATGAGGGACAGGTTGAAAGTGGCACCCGGGGTCCCCGACATCTCGTGGCCATTTGCATCCGGCATGTGTACTGACTCCAGAGCGTTTGGGGGCACAATGGACCGAATGTAG
>CALFPI010000323.1 GCA_937919035.1 uncultured Gemmatimonadaceae bacterium | reverse complement strand
TGCTGTCGGTGACCTTCGTGTTTCTGCTGATGGGTGTGCTCTTCGAGTCCTTCATCCTGCCACTGTCCGTCATCATCGCCATCCCTTTTTCGTTCCTCGGGGTTTACTGGACCCTGTACGTGACGAACACCCCCTTTGACATGCTCTCCGGGATCGGCACGGTGATTCTCGTTGGTGTCGTCGTCAACAACGCCATCGTGCTGATCGATATGGCCAATCGCCTGCGAGCCAATGGCATGGAGCGATTCGAGGCGCTGATCGAAGCCGGGACACACCGTTTCCGACCCATCCTCATGACTACCTTCACGACGGTCTTCGGTCTGTTGCCGATGGCCGTGGGCAACGCCAAGATGATCGGCATGCCATACGCCCCGTTGGGACGGACGATGATGGGGGGACTGCTCGCTTCCACCGTGCTGACTCTGGTGATCGTGCCGCTGTTCTACACCTACTTCGACGACCTGAGGCTGCTGTTTCAGCGCCTGCTGGCGTCGGCGCTCTCGCGCCCTGTCGCGATGGCCCCGACGCCTGCTGCCGCCGGCCCGGTGGGCGGCGCAAAGACCTCATAAGCCAGAGGTTCGCAGCCGGCACCGCGGCGCACAACCACCGCTTGACGGGTACCGACACCAGGTGGCTGCTGCCCCATCCTTGCCAGATGCAGCGCCGCCTGATCCGGCGGCGCCGCCAGTCGAACAAAGCGTGGATCTCCAGGCAGGGCCACGGCATCCACGAGGTGGGCGTAGCGGGCGATGCCAAAGGCCAGGCCATACTCCGAACTGGCGATCGTGACCGGTGCCTGCAGGTCCTGGCGCCGGATCATTTCGTCCACGTCCCGTCCGAAGGCTTCCCAGCCATGGTACTCGCACACGCGTTCCGTCCACGAGTACGTTGGTTCCCGCGGCAGATCGCGGCGTGAGACGATCGCGGTGTAGCTGTCGTTGAGTGGCTGCAGTGCCGAGCGCGACAGGCGGTCGGCGACGCCGGGCCAGCGGAGGGTCACCGCCGGCAAAGCCGCCAGGGAAGCACCCAGCACCAGCAGAACAATCACGAAGCGCCGGTTGCACAGATCCTCGGCGGCAAAGGCCAGCGGCCAGATGCCGAGGAACGCTGGCAGAATCCAGTTGCCTTTGACCTGCCCCCGGGTGAGGGCATAGAAACAGAAACATCCGGCGAGCATGACACCTGGCAACCACAGATGGGCCGAGTCACGCCACTGGTGGCGCAAGGACCAGGCGCCGCGATACAAAATGAACAACAGCACCGGCGACACGTAGAGCAGGGGTGCCCCGAGAAACAGCAGCAGCCGCAGAGGCATCGACGCCGGGGCGACGGCCGATAGCGTACTCAGTGAAGCTGGCAGCAGGAAACCGGTGGTGAGCAGGTCGAAGAGAAGCGGGGATGAACACAAGACAAAGACCGCGCCCGCCCGCAGCAGTGGGCCACGTCGACCGTGCAGCGCCAACCACAGCAGCCAGGTGAACAAACCCGCAGCCAGCACGAGGCCACTGTACTTGCTCAACGCCGCCAATCCGGCAGCGGCGCCGGCCACCGACCACCAGCGGTCGTCGGCACCACGAGTGGCACGTTCACTGCAGACAAGCACCGCCAACCAGGCCGGTACAAGCATACCATCGGGGTGCAGAAATGAGCCCGTGTGCCAGATCCAGTGGGAGGTGGCGAAGGCTGCCACTGCGAGCGCGCTGCGCGAGGATGACAGGCCGCGCAACCGGCACAGGTGGTGCAGCAGGAGGGCCGAACAAACGCTGGCTGCGATGAAGGGCAGACGCAGGACCAGGTCCACTCCCGGCCACACAGCGTCAGCGATGGCAATCACGGCAAATGGCAACCCGGCGTAGGAGGCGTCCAGATGTTGACTCCAGTACCAGTACGTTGCCTCATCCTTGCCAAGATCGACACCGGTGACCAGCAGCGTACGCAGCGCAGCCCCGAGCAACAGCCAGATCAGCAGGGCTCGGCGGTCGGCTGCTGCCTGATTGACGCTCCGGAAAGCCCCCGTTACATTCCCAACCAAGTCGCGAATCACGTCAGAAAGAGCTGAGAGAGCATGGCAGAAGAGGACAAGGAAAAGGACGAGGGGCTGCTCAAGGAGTTCACTGAGCGCAATATCGAGCATTCTCTGCTGAAGGCCAGGAAGATCTTCCTTTGGTCGCAGGTGGATGACGATTCGGCCAAGGCCGTTGTCACGCGACTATTGTCGCTGGATGCGCAGGACCCCGGGAAAGAGATCGTGCTCTACATCAACAGCCCCGGTGGTTCCGTCAGCGACGGACTCGCCATCTACGATGCAATGCAGGCGATCAGTTCGCCCGTGTCCACGGTATGCACCGGTTTGGCGGCGAGTATGGGAGCGGTGCTCCTTGCCGGAGGCCACGCGGGTCGGCGTTTCACCTGGTCCCACGCGCGCATTATGATCCATCAGCCGCTCATCATGGGCACCATTACGGGAAGGGCTACAGATCTCGATATCCACGCACGCGAGATGCTGCGTACGCGTGAGGAGATCAATCGTTTGCTGTCGATCCACACAGGTCAGGAGATTGAGAAAATCGCCAAGGACACGGATCGCGACTACTACATGTCGCCATCCGAGGCCAAGGAATACGGTCTCATCGACGATGTGCTGACAACGACGACGCTGCCACCAATGCCGTAGAGATGTTTGCCGGGCAACGAGATTCTGCCGGGCAACGGGCCGCTCCACAGTTCGAAACGCCGCTTCCCCCTGGGAGGCGGCGTTTTTTTTGCGGCATCAGTGCTGGCAGGTCGCGCAGTAGAAGGTACTGCGGCCGGAGAGGACTTTGTTGACGATCGGCTTGTCGCAGAGGATGCAGCCTTCGCCGGCACGGCCGTACACGGCAAGTTCCTGCTGGAAGCGGCCGCCGTCGCCCGAGCCGAGATAGTCGTTGATCGTTGTGCCGCCGCGATCGATGGAGCGTTGCAGCACCTGCTTGATCTCGGCCACCAGACGAGCCATCCGTGGCCGTGAGATCCGCCCCGCAGGGGTCGTTGGGCGGATGCGGGCAGCGAAGAGGGACTCACTCGCGTAGATGTTGCCGATACCGACAACGATATGTCCATCCAGCAGCAGGTTCTTGATCGGGCGGCTGCGGCCCTGGCAGGCTGTCAGCAGGAAGTCGGCGTCGAACGCAATGGACAGGGGTTCGATGCCCAGACTCTTCAGCCATTTGCTCCGAGTCAATTGTGTTGCCGTGAGCACCTGGAACAGGCCGAAGCGCCGAGGATCGGCATAGACCAGGGGGGGGCCCTCATCCAGGCTCAGCAGCACGTGATCGTGGGCCGAAGGTTCGGCGTTGGCGCCTGTGCGGAACACGAGGTTTCCTGTCATTCCCAGGTGTACGAGCAAGGTTCGGCCCGAACTGAGAGGAAACAGCAGGAATTTGGCCCGGCGGCGGGCATCCTCAAAACGTTCGCCGACCAGAGAGTGCACGGCGG
>CALFPI010000322.1 GCA_937919035.1 uncultured Gemmatimonadaceae bacterium | reverse complement strand
TCATGAACAGGCGGCCGGTTTCATGGCGGCAACCTACGGCCGACTCACAGGCAAGGCCGGCGTCTGCCTGTCGACGCTGGGCCCCGGGGCGACGAACCTGGTGACCCCCGCCGCCTACGCCCAACTTGGCGCCATGCCCATGCTGATGATCACCGGGCAGAAGCCGATCAAGACCAGCAAACAGGGGCGCTTCCAGATCATCGACGTTGTGGAGATGATGAAACCGCTGTCCAAATACACCCACCAGATTGTCAGCGGCGAAAACATCCCCTCGCGCGTGCGTGAGGCCTTTCGCCTGGCCGAAGAGGAGCGCCCTGGTGCGGTGCATCTCGAATTGCCGGAAGACATAGCCGCCGAAGAGGTGGAAGGTGCGCAACTGTATCCGAAGGATCGTGTGCGACGACCGGTCGCCGAGGACAAGGCGGTGTTCGGTGCCGTGGCGAAGATCGAAAACGCCCAACGTCCGCTGCTGCTGGTGGGTGCCGCTGCCAACCGCAAGCGCACGTCGAGAATGCTCGAGCAGTTCGTCGAGAAAACCGGGATTCCTTTCTTCAGCACACAGATGGGCAAGGGCGTGCTCGATGAGCGACATCCGCTCTTCCTCGGGAACGCCGCCATGTCAGCCAACGACATGCTGCATTGTGCTGTCCATAGGGCTGACCTGATCATCAATGTGGGCCACGACGTTGTCGAGAAACCCCCCTTCTTCATGGCGCACGGTGGTTTCGAGGTCATTCATGTGAATTTCAATTCGGCTGAAGTCGATCCCGTCTATTTTCCACAACTGGAAGTGCTCGGCGACATTGGCAACAGCATGTGGCAGATCACGGAAAAGATCGAGGCCCAGGACCACTGGGATTTCGACTACTACCTGCGGGTCAAGGAATGGGTCGCCGAGATCACGAGAGCTGGGGAGGACGATCCCGGTTTCCCGATCAAGCCACAAGTGCTGGTGCGCAGTGTGCGCGAGGTCATGCCCGACACAGGAATCATCTGCCTCGACAACGGCGTCTACAAGATCTGGTTTGCCCTCAACTATCCCGCCCACGCGCCGAATACCGTGCTGCTCGACAATGCCCTGGCAACGATGGGCGCCGGCCTGCCATCGGCCATGGCGGCGCGACTCGTCAGCCCGAGAGAGAAGGTCATGGCCATCTGTGGCGACGGTGGTTTCATGATGAATTCCCAGGAACTCGAAACGGCGGTGCGTTTGAAGATGGATCTGGTCGTGCTGGTGCTGCGCGACGATGGCTACGGCATGATCAAGTGGAAGCAGGCCGGCATGGGTTTCAATGATTTCGGGCTCGACTACGGCAACCCCGACTTTGTACTGTATGCCGAGGCCTACGGCGCGCATGGCCATCGGGTGGAGCGCACCGAAGATCTTGTGCCGATGCTGCGCAAATGTCTCGAAACCTCCGGTGTGCACCTGATCGAGATCCCCGTCGATTATTCGGGCAATGGCAAACTGCTGGACAACGAACTGGTGTGCCCCCTGTGATCGGCCGCTCGAAACGTCCGCCCAACGTCATCGTCATCATGGCGGACCAGCAGAAGGCGACATCGAGCCATCTGTGGGGCAACACTTTCTGCGACACGCCCTCGCTGGCGGCGCTGGCTGATCGTGGCGTGCTGTTCGATTGCGCCATCACGCCGCATCCCCTGTGCGCGCCGGCGCGACAGTCGTTCTGGAGCGGGCAGTTTCCGCACTCCCATGGCGGTCGACGCAACGAGACGCTGATGTCACCCACTGCAGTACACGCGTTCCAGGTGTGGCGCGAGGCGGGGTTTCACAACGCTCTGATCGGCAAGAATCACTGTTTCGAGGCCGAGAAAGACCTGGCTCTGTTCGATACATGGTGCGAGATCAACCATGGGGGCATCACGGACCGCACGGCGCCGACGCGAGGAATGGAGTGGTTTCGACCCCGTGCGGCGATCGATGCCGCCCACGAAGCCCGCCACAACATGACGATGCAGACGCCGCGGTTCTCGTACGCGACGAACGACGCGCCACTGGAGGATTGCAGCACCGGTCTCGTGGCGGGGCAGACGGTACGGTTCCTCGAACAGCATCAGCACGAGCCCTTCGCCCTGTGGGTGTCGTTTCCGGATCCACACGAGCCCTGGGTCTGTCCGCAGAGATATGCCGACATGTTTCCCGCGGACCGGATTCAAACGCCACCGTGGCGCGCCGACGAGTTTGCTGACGCAGAGAGCGTGCCTGAGCGCAATCGGGTCCTGCAGCAGATGCTCGATATCACCGATGACCCGGTGGAGGACGTGCTCGCCCTGCAGAGCGTCTACTACGGGATGGTGCGTTTCCTCGACGATGGCCTGGCACAGATCACGGCAGCCCTCGACCGACTGGGATTGCGGGAGAATACGATCGTCGTCTATTGTTCGGATCACGGTGACTTCATGGGAGAGCACGGGATGCAGTGCAAGGGGGGCGTGTTCTACGACTGCCTGACGCGGGTGCCGCTGGTTGTGTCATGGCCGGGGCAGGTTGCCGCCGGCATTCGCGAGGACAGCCCGGTGAACCTGATCGACATTGTGCCCACCGTGCTCGGCCTGCAAGGTCTTCCGGTGCCGGCGTCGATGCATGGCCAGCCACTGCCCTCGGTGACCTCGGCGCCCCCGCGAGAGGTCACCTTCAGCGAGTACGGCGCCGGCGGACCGGCTTTCACCATGGCAGATCTGCAGCGCATGGAACGCCCCTTCGGACGTGACACGTTGATCGGGTCGCTGCGCTGGCGTGAAGCCGAAGGACGGCGCAAGATGGCACGCACACGGGACTGGAAATACGTGCACGATCCCATGGGCGACCTCGACGAACTCTATGACATGCGAACCGATCCCTG
>CALFPI010000321.1 GCA_937919035.1 uncultured Gemmatimonadaceae bacterium | reverse complement strand
CTTCGTGTGCATAGTTCAGACAGGTGTGCGCTGGGTGCTGGGCGTCGACGGCCTCACCGATCTCCAGGTGCGCATGGTCATGACGGAACTCCGAGCAGCGCACGTCGATCTGACGTGGTCCGCGCCCCTGCTGCATGATCAGGGACGGATAGATGGGCAGATCGTGGGCCTGGGCCCGCTCACAGACGATGCGCAACGGATCCGTGCCGGCGGCGATGGCGTCCCGGGCATTGATATGGGCGCGGCGAAAGACCAGGTGCGGCCAGCTGTCGATGTTATGGCCCCAGAGCTCGCTCACCTGCGTGTCATGCAGCATGGTCCGGCCATCACCCAGGCAGAACATGAGCGCATCCACCGGTGTGCCGAGCAACTCGTCAACAGCGGCCTCGTGCTGCTGGCGTGTCATCGGTGGCTCGTACATGTAAATAAGCGGATGCCGGCTGTCGTGGTAGAACGCCAGCCGCGGTCGATGGGCGGCCATGCTCAGGTCCAGTTGCGCGGATCGGGCACAGCAACCCACGAGGAGCCTGCCGCCAGCGACTGCTGGCTGAGCAGGCCTGGCAGGGTCATATCCATGGCCAGGTCGATGCCGATGGGGGCCTCGCCCTGTTCCAGGATGGCTTGCACGAAGTCCTGCACTTCCCAGTAGTCCCCACCGCCATGACCGGCGTTCACCGCCTCTTGCGGCGGATTCTTCCAGAAATCGGGCAGAAACTCCTCTTCCAGCGCCGCCAGTGGTTCCCACGTCGGTGTTGCATGGCGCGCACGCAGCCAGATTTTGGCGGCCGCCCCGTTGCCGTCGGTCGACTCGTAGGCCCCGTCCGTCCCCTGCAACGCATAGTGCACCATGTTGTGGGGTCTGTCAGACAACATGTCGACGCGGATGTGCACCAGCCCCCCTGACGTGAGGCGGCACATCATGGTCACCGAGTCCTCCATCTCATACCGGTCGCCGCGAGGATCGAGGTAATGATGCCCGCTGCCGATGGCACAGACGGCGACGACTCGATCGGGCCGCCGACGATCGGCATTGAACCACTGCAGCACGGGACCCAGGCTGTGTGTGGGGTAGGTGCAGCCGTTCACGCCGGTCTGCCAATGCCGGCGCCAGGGCGTGGTCTCGTTGTGCTGTTTCAGTTCGTGAATGTAGCCGCCCTCACCGTAGTAGGTCTCGCCGAACAACCCACGTCGGGCCAGTTCACACACCAGGACATTGCTCTTGGTATAGGTGTAGTTCTCGGCCATCATGTAGGTGGCAGAGCTGCGCCGTGCGGCGCGTACGAGATCACGGCTCTCCTCGACAGAGACCGCCGCCGTCACCTCGCTGAGAACATGGATGTTCTGTTCCAGGGCAAGAATCGCCTGCGGCGCGTGGAACTGCATCGGGGTGCCGACGACGATGGCGTCGACGGTGCCCGATTGGATCAGTGCCTCTGCCTCGGTAAAAGTGTGTTCGACATCAAGCTCGGAGGCGCTGACCGCCAGTTGCTCGGCCCGCACATCGCACAAAGCTCGTAACTCCGTTGCCGGGTTGGCGCGCAGGGCTCGGACGAAACTGTTGCCTCGCCCTGCTGCACCGATGATACCAAAACGAATCGGTCTAGTCATCATGCTCTCACCTCCCACTCAATCGTCCCAGGGTAACGGCACACACAGACGTGTGCAGACCTCGCGCAGTTGTTGCTGTTCACCCGCACCGTAGGGGATGCCTTGCTCGCGATACTGCGCGAAGCGCTCCGCCTCAATCGCACCGGGCAACAGGGCCCGGTCCTGTCCGGGAAATGGCTCGAAGGTGTCGGCTACATCCTGTACCATACGGTCCACCTCTGTGCGGAAAGCCTCCTCGTCGACGGCTGCATCCACCCGGATCGCCAGGATCGTGCCCCCTCCACGGGCCCGTGGCCAGCGCGTCCGTGTTTCTTGGGAGCACTCCATGACACCTGCCAGGCCGCCACCCATCAACGCCGCAACCGCAGTATAACCAACACTCTTGAAGAAGGCGGCAGGGATCATGGGAATCAGCGCATCGAATTCGGGGCCGGTCTGATCGTCAGCAAGAATCCGCGTGGCCGCATCCAGCACGACACCCGGGCTGTTCCTGCCGGGCAGCGCAAAGCAGATGGGTGGATTGCCGAAGTAGGCCAGTTGTGGCTTTGTCTCTGATCCGGTGGCGTTGCCGTGACCAACCGAGCCCTGCACAGAAAAGCCGATGCAACCCGCCTCCATACACATGCGGCAGTGGTGCCCGGCGGCGCCGTAGTGGCCGATGCCCCGGACGGTTGCCATCCCCAACCCGGTTTCCTGCGCCCGGGCGATGGCCATCTCTGTCGCCTGTACCATGGGCACATATCCAAGGCCACCATCCCCGTCGACTGCGACGACGGCCGCCGTCTCGCGCATGGTGTGGATCTGTGGATGAGGATTGAGGACGCCACTGTCCAGTTGGCTGCAGTAGCCGTTGACCTGACGAGTGCCGTGACTGCGGACGCCGCGCAGATCCGAATTGACCAGCAGGCGAGCGACGATGGCGGCATGTTCCGTCGGCATACCGGACTTCTCGAAACAATCGGTCGCGCAGGACAGCAGGCGTTCCTCTGCGACGGTGACAAACTCCTGCGGTGGTTGATTCATATGGGTATCCCATCCCTTGCCCCACCCATCGGGTCGGGGTATTTTGCCACGGCCCGTTCACAGCCCCTTGCCACACAACCCCAAGATGGCCCTGATGAAACTCGATGTCGTCAAACTGACGAAGGAACTCGTAAGCTACAAATCTGAAAGTACCCTCACCAACGTGCCGGTCACGCGGCACGTCATCGGTGTCCTGAAGGACATCGGCTTTCAGGTAGAACAGCTCCCGTACCCCGACAAGAATGGTATCGACAAGCTTTGCGTTGTCGCCCGCCTCGGCAAGGGTACCGGTGGTCTGACCCTGATGAGTCACGATGACGTGGTTCCTGCCAAGCAGGAAGAGGGCTGGAAGCAGAACCCGTACGATGTGCGCCAATCCGCAGGCAAGCTCTACGGGCGCGGCGTCTGTGACATGAAAGGCCCCCTGGCGGCTACGCTGTGCGCCGCGGCGCAGTTCAAGGCCAGTGATCTGCGCCAGCCCGTATTCATCGTTGTCACCGCCGACGAAGAGATCCATGCCAGGGGTGCCTGGGAGATCGTCCACCGCTCGAAACTGTTTCAGGATGCCAGTTCAGGATATGGTCTGATCTGTGAGCCTACGCGCCTTGGTGTCGTCTACGCGCACAAGGGCTCCCTGTCGATCCGGGCCACGGCCAAGGGCAAGGCGGCACACACAAGCACGTTGAAGGGCATCAACGCGAACCTTGCGATGATCCCCTTTCTTGTCGAGATGAAGAAAATCAACGATCTCGTACTGTCCTCGAAACGCTATCGGAACGACGAGTTCTCGCCGCCCCACTCAGAGTGGAGCATCGGCATCAACGACCAAAACGTGGCGACCAACATCTACCCGGTTACCAGCACCTGCACGGTGAATTACCGCCCCATGCCCGGCACCAACATCGACGCCCTGATCGAACGGACCAAGGCAGCGGCGAAGAAGGCCGGCATCAAGATCGAGATCACCCGCCCGGGAGATGGTGTCTACACCGACCCCGCGTCACCGCTGGTAGCGACAGCACTGAAGTTGACCGGTACACGCAAGGCGCGCACTGTGCCCTACGGCACGGACGGCCTCGCCTACCGCGTGAAGATGCCCAGCCTCGTCGTCCTTGGTCCCGGCGACATCGCCCAGGCGCACACCGTCGACGAGTGGGTCGAAGTGGATCAATTGAACAAGGGCGTCAGCCTCTACGAGCGCTTCATCGACCACGTCTGTGTTCAGGGCAACGCCTGAAACGACGCCGCCGCAGCAGGAAATGAATAAAGGCGACACCCCTGCATAGGGGTGTCGCCTTTATTGTTCCGGGCCCAGAGCAGAGTGACAGACAGCAGTAGCAGGCAGGACTACTTCTTCACCCTCAGCTGTCCACGCTCGATCAGCGCCTCGGCGATCTGCATCGCATTCAGCGCCGCCCCTTTGCGCAATTGATCGCCACTGAGAAACATATCAACGCCTGTGCCATCCGGGCGTGACAGATCCTGGCGGATGCGTCCAACCAGCACATCGTCGACACCGCTGGCTTCCAGAGGCATGGGAAAATGGTTGCCTTCGCGATCATCAACGATGGTGACCCCTGGCGCCTCGGCCAGAATGCTGCGGACCTCGTCAGCTGTGACGGGCTCCTCAAATTCGATGTTCACCGACTCTGAATGGGCCCGCAGAATGGGCACGCGAATACACGTCGGTGTCACGAGAATGCCATCGTCGTGGAACATCTTGCGTGTCTCCCGGATCATCTTGGTCTCTTCTTCGCAGTAGCCGTCCGGGCCGATTTTGGTATTGTGCGAGAACAGGTTGAAGGCGATCTGGTACGGCAACTCCCGGGGGTTGGCAGCCTTGCCGCTGAGCACATCGCGCGTCTGCGTTTCCAGTTCCTCCATCGCCTTGGCGCCGGCGCCGCTGATCGCCTGATAGGTCGACACGACGACGCGGCGCACGTGATGCCGCACGTGCAGAGGCCACAGGGGCACTACCATGATGATGGTGGAACAGTTGGGATTGGCGATGACGCCACGATGGCCGTCCAGATCCTGCGGGTTGACCTCGGGCACCACCAGTGGCACATCGGCGTCCATGCGGAAGGCTGACGTGTTGTCGACGACGACGGCGCCAGCATCGATGGCACTGGGCACGAACTGTTTGCTGATGGAGCCCCCTGCCGAGGACAGCACGATGTCGATGCCATCAAAGGCATCGTGTGTCAGCTCCTGCACCGCGAGGGTGCGCTCTCCACAGACCAGCTGTTTGCCAACCGAGCGGCTGGATGCCAGCAGGCGCAGTTCGTCCATTGGAAAGTCGCGCTCGGCAAGCAATTCGAGAAAGATCTGGCCCACAGCACCCGTGGCGCCCATAATCGCGACATTGTAGCGGTCAGTCATTCTTCTGGCACTCCGTCAGGTGGTAAGGAGCCGGGACATCAATTCATGCCCGGCACTCAGTTGCAGCGAGCCGGCTTCGGCGGCGACCTCGTTGTAGCCTCTCATTTGATCGGCGGCGACACCCTCTCCCCACAACACGAAGGGCACCGGCTCTCGTGAATGTGTGCGCAAGGGGATCGGCGTTCGATGATCGGGACTCATCAGCAGTCGGCAAGGTTCGCCGAGGGTTTTGAGGCCCTGAAGAATGCGGCCGACAACACGCGCGTCGAAATCCTCGAGAGCTGTCACCTTTGCCTGGGCATCCCCGTTGTGCCCGCACTCATCCGGGGACTCAACGTGCACGTAGACCAGGTCCGTACCAGCCGCCAGAGCGGCCAGGGCGTAATCGGCCTTGCCTTCGTAGTTGGTGTCGAGGTAGCCCGTAATGCCGGGGACTTCGATCAATTCGTAGCCGGCGCAGCGACCGATGCCCCGCACCAGGTCCACAGCCGAAATCACGCCTGCACGCAAACCGTAGCGCTCGCCGATCGTGGGCAGCACCAGCGGGCGCCCCGAGCCCCACAGCCAGATCGCATTGGCTTGCGGCAGCCCCGCCCCTCTGCGCCGGGCGTTGACGGGATGATCAGCAAGGATCGGTTCGGCTTGCTCCATCAACGTGCGGATCTGTGCTGCCCCTGTTCCTGCCGGAAGGTGTGCCTGCATCGACTGCCCCATGATGTCGTGCGGGGCGTGTGATACCAGCTCTTCGGGCCCGCCGGTATAGACGACGATGTGGCGATAGCCGACGCCGGGATAGAAGCGGATATCCGTCGTTGCCAGCTCTGCGCCGACGGCCTCGATGAGGGCCCGCCCCTCTTCCGTGCTGATGTGGCCGGCGCTGTAGTCGACCAGCGTGTCGCCATCGCAGGTTATTGTATTACAGCGCCAGGCGACGTCGTCGGCACCCATGGGGATCTCCATGCTCGCCGCTTCCAGCGGGGCCCGGCCTGTATAGTGGACCGTGCTGTCGTAGCCGAAAATCTCAAGATTGCCGACATCGCTGCCCGCGGGCCGGCTCGCCGGGATCATCTGCACAAGACCACCGCAGCCCTCGGTGGCCAAGCGATCCATATGTGGTGTCTGTGCCGCCTGCATAGGTGTCTGGCCATCGAGAGCAGGCAGCGCGTAGTCAGCGGCACCGTCGGGGACCAGGACCAGATACTTCATGCTGTCTCCATGCGGATCAGGCGCACACCACCATCGACCAGCGCCAGACCATCGATGGCCGACACCGCCTGCTGCATCGAACCCTCACGGGCCTTGTGCGTGACGATGACGAGAGGCACCGTATCCCCTTGCAGACCACGCTCCTTCTGCAGGACGGAGGAGATGCTGATCTGATGTTCGGCAAGAATGCGAGCGACCTGCGCCAGCACGCCTGGCTGATCGGCGACCTGCATGCGCAGGAAGTAGCGCAGTTCGGCATCTTCCATGGGAGAGAAATGAGCCGCCTCATCGCCGACGATCATGTCACCGATGGCGGTCGATGCACCGGCAAACTTGCGCTCCGCCAATTCCACCAGATCAGCAACGACCGCACTGGCTGTGGGCATTTTGCCGGCGCCCGCACCGGTGAAGACCTGCGTGCCAACAGCGCTGCCGACGACCTCGATGGCATTCTGTTCGGCGTGAATGTTGGCCAGTTGCGAGTCGTGCCGCAGCATCACGGGATGCACGCGCGCTTCGACGCCGCCCGCAGCCAGGCGGGCGATGGCGAGTAGTTTGATCGTGTACCCAAGTTCGCCGGCGAACTCGATGTCGCTCGACTCGATCCGTTCGATCCCTTCGCAATAGATGTCGGCCGCTGTACCCGTGGTGTGGAAGGCGATACGGCTGAGAATTGCCAGCTTCGAGGCGGCGTCGGCGCCGCTGACGTCGGCTGTGGGATCCGGCTCCGCGTACCCCTCGGCCTGCGCGTCAGCGAGGATATCAGCGTAGTCACCTTCACCGCGCGTCATGCGCGTCAGGATGTAGTTGGTCGTGCCATTGAGAATTCCGTGCAGGGATTCGACACGATTGGCTACCAGCCCATTGCGCAGGGAACGGATGATCGGGATGCCCCCAGCAACGCTGGCCTCGAACATCAGGTCCACACCACGCTCCAGAGCAATGGCGAACAATTCGGCGCCATGCAGGGCGATGACGGCCTTGTTCGCCGTGACCACACTCTTGCCCGCCTGCAACGCGGCGCGGATCCATTCATAGGCCGGTGCTGCACCCGTGAGTTCAACGATGACCTGCACCGAAGGATCCTCGATAACCTGCCGGGCATCGGCGACAACGACGCCCGCCCCAAGATCGACGTCACGGGCTTTGCCCAGGTCGCGAACGGCAACCCGGCGAATGGCGAAATCCACATGACGGCGGCGGCGCATGGCGAAAGGTGCGTCCTGCAGCAGTTGCACGACGCCGGTGCCGACCGTGCCAAGGCCGATCATCCCCAGGCCGATAGCGTTGCTCACGATTGCCTTCCTTATGCGCTGTATTGTGTGGCGGACCAGGCGAACAACGTCTGCCACTCACGTCGCTGCAGGTCGATGAGATGATGCGGGTTGTCTGTATGCAACGTATCTACTTCGTCGATCATGCGGTGCGGCTCATAACCACCGACCTGGGTGATCGCAGGATGCTCGCCGACCTTGTTGAACCAATAGTGACTATTGGAGAAATCCCCCTCGCGCCGATGCATAATGCCGTGCCAGAAGGATCCCGTCGGGTCCTCGATGCCCTGTGAGAGCGTGTGACTGCGGTCGAGGTCGTCGATGTAGAGCCAGAGTGCCGACTGCAATGCCGGTTGCGCCCGGATGGCGTCGTCGCGCACAATCGTCTCGACCATGCCGACAAGAGAACTCGACGCCGGCTCGGTGACGACGAGACGGAACATGGCATCTTCAGGTGGCAGCGTCTCGAACAGTGGTGCCACGGCACGGTCCAGGGCTTCGGGCAGTTCCATCAGGGGATCTCCGCCAGGGATGGGGACTTTCGGTTAATTTGACACAGAACGTCGAACATACCGGCGGCTCCAAACATCGTCAATCCGGATTTTCGCGCAGGAACTGCAGTTGCCGTTGCACCTTGCGCCGCGTGTCATCCTCGGTGTCATAGCGCTGCAGGAACTGCTCATATGCGACAGCGGCCTGCGCGGCCTGCCCCAGGTTGAGGTGAGCGCTGGCGAGATTGATGTAGCCGTCCACCTGTCCGGGGGCTTGCTGCAGCAAGCGCTGCAGCGTCGACACCGCCTCGGCCCAACGCTTCTGCTCCAGCAACAGATAGCCGAGATTGCTCAACGCCTGGGGTTGTGCCGGGTCCCGCTCGATGGCCTCGCGATACAGCTTTTCCGCCTCGCTCAGTTGACCATTGTCCTGGTACAGCTGTCCGAGATTATGGTATAACACGGCACGCTCCGGCTGCTGCTCGATGGCCCGGCGATAGGCAGAAATCGCCTCGGTCGTGCGGGAGCTCTTGGTTAGCGTGCGCGCCAGCAGTTCCCACATCTTGCCATCCTTGGGATCCAGATCCCGGGAACGCTCCAGTGCCGCCAGAGCTTCTGGCAAGCGCCCGTGGTGCAGGTTGACCAGACCGATATTACGGAAAGCGCTGGCCAGTTTCGCATCCTGCCGGGCGGCCCGACGGAACAGCTCGATGGCCCCAAGCCAGTCCCCTTCTGCAACCAGTACGGTACCCAATCCATCCAGCAGGCGGGCGTCCTCAGGCTGCACCCGCAGACCTGTCTCGAAATTGGCCCGTGCACGTCGCCAGTCATGCCGTTGACGTGCGGCCTCGCCGATCCTCAGGTGCGCTTCGGCAGCAGGCAACCCGGCACTTCGATACGTTGCCAGCGCCTCTTGGTCATGCCCCAGGCCCACCTGTGTGAGCGCCAGAAAGCGCAGCAGTTCTGCATCGCCCGGCGACCGCTGCAGCACCCGGTCCAGCAGCTGCCCCGCCTGCATGTGGCGCTCTGCCTGAATGAGCGCGCGCACCAGTCCCAGCGTCGTCTCGCGATCATCTGGTTCGGCATCGTGCGCCTGCTGAAAGTGGGCCGCCGCCGAGTCGGGCTGCCCCGCAGCGAGGAAGGCGGCACCCAGATTGTGGTGCAGTTGGGACCAGTCCGTAATGGCCAGCGCCTGTCGGAAGATCTCGATCGAAAGTTCGTAGCGCTTCTGATGCTGGTACGCATTGCCGAGATTGTTCAGCGCTTCCATCATTTCAGGTTCCAGCTCGAGTGCCGCTTCGAAACTGGCGATGGACGCCTCGTACTGTTCCAGGCTGAGATAGGCGGTGCCGATGTTGTAGTGTGCCAGGGCAATCCCGGGATCGAGGGCCAGACCACGACGGCTCGCAGCAATCGCCTCTTCATAACGCCCGGCCTCCAGGTAGCCCTTGCCGAGATTGACCAGCACACGAGGCATGGCAGGGCCTTTGTGGGCCGCATCGAGCCAGATGGTCTCTTCCGTGGACCAGTCGCTGTTCCGCTGCCAAACGAGCCCCGCACAGACGATCAGCAATGCCGACATAAGCGTACGTCGGTGAGACGTGACCGCACCCAGTAATGCACCAGCGAGCAGGGCGACCCCCACCAGGGGCAGGTAGAGTCGGTGCTCGTTTACCAGGACATTCAGCGGCACCACAGAGGACGGCGCCAGCGTCACAGCAAACCACGCGGCACCGAAGGCTGCTGCCGGAGAGATCCGCCGCAGAGCGACCACCGCCGCCGTCATGCTGCCAACCAGAATCAGGCTCACGACGGGGACGAGGCTGAACAGTCCTGCCGCTTCCGAGAACTGTGGCTCGACGCTCAGGTGCGCCGGGAACAGATTCGTGTACGCGTAGAACGGGATGGCCTTCAGTTGCGTCGCCAGTTGTATGGCGTGTGTGCGGACCGGCTCGAGCAGCGCCTTGCCGACAATGGCCCGTGTTCCCAGGACATAGCCGATGGCGGCGGTGGCGGGCCCCACCAACAGCGACCACGATCTTGGGCCCACGGGTCCGAGCAACCACAACCACAAAGCCGCTGCCGGCAACAGAACGATACCCACAGATTTTCCCATCAGCGCCGCGATTCCCACTACGGTCAACGCCAGATGGTGTCGCCAAAAGAATCGACCGGGGGATCGTCCGGTAGATCGTGCAGCCGTCTTCACGGCGCCATCGATGAGCACCAGCATACCTGCCAGAACGAACAGTGCCGCCAGCAGCGAGGAGCGACTGCTGATGTAGTTCACAGGCTCCGAAACGACAGGATGCGTGGCAAACACCAGGGCCGTAGCCAGTGCCGTCGCCTGCCCGACCAGCACACGCCGAGCGAGGAACCAGACAAGGCAGGCATTGATGGCGTGCAGCAGAACATTGAACAGGTGGTAGCCGAAAGGGTCGTCGCCACCAAGGGCATGGTTGATGGCGTAGGTAACCAGCAACAGGGGTCGGTACATGCGGGCAGTGGGCATGGCCGAAAAGGTGCCGGGATCGACAAAGAAGCGCCCCACGTTCGCCAGTGAACGAACAGACGTATTCTCGACGATCGAGTGGGTATCATCGTAGTGGAAGCTGTTGCCGAGGGTATTGACATAGAGGATCAACACCCACAACACCAGCCCCACGGGCACCTTCCAGCTAGCCTGGGCAGCGGCTGACAGGCGCATCACAACGAACCCTCCCGCTGCTTCACTGCCGTGGCGATACCGACGAGCTCATCCCAGTCCGGCCGGTGCCAGAACCGCAGTAGCCCGATGCTGATGGGTGCGAATACGCTCAACCCCACAACCAGGCGCAGCAGCGGCTGTAGATCCCAGATGTTGCTGGCAGCCATGCTGGCAGCCATGCTGGTCAGGGCCGCCGTCAGCGAGATGAGACCTACCCGGCCGAGGCGTGCCCACGGCAGCACCCGGGACCAGGATTGCCCCAGCGAACGGGCGACGAGAGCGAGCAGTACCAGCACCTGACACCATGTGGCCAACACAGTCGCCGCAGCGGGACCCAACAGCGCCCATTGCGCCTGCGTCGGCAGCAACGCCTGCACCAGCAACACACTCAGGATCGCATTCAGCAGCAGATCCCCGATGGATCCGTAGAGCGCCCAGTTGGCGCGCCCTGTGCCAACGAGAACGGGGTTGAAGACGGCGCAGCGCAATGGCAAAGCAAGCAGAAAAATGCGAAACACCTCGTCGGTACGTGAATACGCCGCCGGCAGATACACATCGATGACGCTGCCCGCATGAACAAAGAGAAAGCAGAACAGTGGCAGAATGAAGAAGGCCAGTCTACCCACGGCACCGCGGAATAGATCGGCCACTTCCTCGTGCCTGCCCGCAGCAGACAGGCGGCTCACCTCTGGCACCAGAACCGTCACCACCGCCGCCAGCATCAGGCTCACCGGAACCTCAATCGCCCCGACGTGATAGAGGGCCAGATCTGCAGTCCCAAGAAACCCGAATACGACGATACGGTCCACGGCACGGGACATGCTGCCCACGG
Source organism: uncultured Gemmatimonadaceae bacterium (assembly GCA_937919035.1). GTDB lineage: Bacteria > Latescibacterota > UBA2968 > UBA8231 > UBA8231 > UBA8231. Next base: position 3,769 of record CALFPI010000321.1, on the reverse strand, counting down.
CATCGTTGAGGCCGATACGGCTGGCGTAACCCAGCAGCGCCCGAATCCCGGTCATGGAGGGCAGCCCCATACCCTCGAACCCCACCGCCAGCAGCAGCCAGCCGATCGCGCCACGCACCGCAGCAACTGCCGACAGAGCCCACAGTGTATCGACTACGCCCCAGCCAACATGCCAGGCCACCCAGGCGGCCAGGACGAGACCGAGTGCTCCCCCGAGGGCGAGCCACGCTTGCCAGGTAGCGCGCCCACTGGCGACAAGTGCCGCTTCCACGTGCCCAGCTGCCACCACGCTGAAGACGTAGGGCAGGAAGGGCAGTACGAGGCTCCCGATATCCACCGGGGACATCCAGCCAGGCAACCAGCCAGACAACCAGCCCGACCACCAGCCCGACAGAGGTCCCCCCACGCACCACAACAGGGCAACGAGCAGCAGCGCTGAGGTACACAAGATGGCACTTGCCTGGTGCACCAGCGTGCGGCGCGCGGCGCCCGGTGGGCGCCGCGGAAAGATGTAGAGCAGGGCCGTGGGCACGCCCAGCAGGAAAATCGGTACAAGAGTATTGCCGAGAATCCAGACGGCGCTGAATCGACCGAACTGACCCAATGGCCAAGCGCGGGCAAGCAGCGCATTGACGACAAAAATACTGGCCGTCGTGGCGACGCGCCCTGCAGCGACGATGGCGACCTGCCTCGACAGGCCCACGATTCTAGGCTTTCCTGGCCACCAGAAGCAGAAAGGCGGACTTGCCTGTGAGCCCGTTGAGCAAACCATCGGCGCCACGCCACAGCCAATAGGGCCAGCGACTGCTGAGGTCTGGAAAGCCCACCAGTTCCAGCAGTTTGTTGGTCATGTGGTGCATCTGCAGGGGCTGCAGGCCGACGCCGATCAACAACTGGCGCAGATTGTCATCATCGAAACGGTGCAGGTGCGCGTTGGCCGGGGTCAGTTGGTTGCAGTGTACGCAGAGGTGCTCAATGATGGTCTCGCGATAGGGCACCGTGACAAGTACGCGACCGCCCGGCTTCGTCACCCGCACGGCCTCCGTCAGACCCGCAGCGGGATCATCGAGATGTTCCACGACCTCAGAAAGCACGACGGCGTCAAAGCTGTTATCCGCCAGCGCCGCGTGGTACGCATCGGTGACAGCGAACTGTGCCGCTTCAGGGAAGCGAGTGCGCGCGCCGCTCACACCGGCTCGGGCGATGTCTGTCGCCACGACACGCACGCCGACTTCGTGACACAACTGCGCAAACCAACCCGAACCACAACCCATATCAAGAACCAACGAGGCTGGCTGCAGACGCAGGAAGCGGCGAATGGTCTGCAGGCGTCGGCGCTCAGAAGCCGAACGTACCGGGTGCAGATCCGCCGGATCCTCAATGAGGTCAGCATCGAGTCGATAGTGCGTTCGGTAGTCGGAAAGTCTGGGTTCGGTGGTCATAAAAAAAGGCCGGCCCGCGGCGGCGGACAGGACCGAAGGCGATCAGGAGGGAGCAGTGATATCAGCGTTCGACGACCTCGGCGGCCTGGAGGATTGCGCCACGCTCGTCCGGTGCGTTGGCGGCCTGGGGCGCCGACTTCACCTGATTTTCCAGGTGCTGAACAACCCCCTTCAGGTGGGTGACACGTGTCTGCGTCCCCTCTTCCTTCATGCGGAGCCCCTCAAACTCATCCTCGGCACCGGCCACCTTGTTTCGCAGTTCGTCGATGTCGGGCTGGATCTTCTCCAGCGTGGCCTTCATATCCTTGAGGCGAAGGGCCGTGACGAATTTCGTCGCTAACACGGCCATCACCGCTACGATGGTCCAGATCATCGTGATCCACCAACCAAATCCACGCCTCGGCGCCCGGTAGGAGAATTTTCAGATACAAGCAGCTCTATTGCGGCAATATAGCCGTAACACTGGGGTTATGTCAATTTTGTCGAATCCTTCATGCGGGCGGCGCATAACTACGGGCAACCGGCACTTTTCTCCGTTTGTGCACCCGATCCGCAGCCCCTGTCCGCCAGCCGCCTCGGTGCTATCTCGTTGAGCCTGTTATATTTACAACTTTGTATCATATACTACGAAAAATTGGCACACACATTGCTATACCGTAGACAGTTCTGAGTGGTACCCGCCTGTGGCGCCCTCGTCGAGTCCAGACCCCGCCAGGGGTTGAAGCTCGGTGGGGGCGTCACTTTTTTGCTTTTGCTCGTTGTGCCGCTTCGTCAGGCCGGAATGGCTCGACGGCAGCTCCCTGAGGGCGAGGGTTGGACGGCCTCTGCGGGGGCTTCGTGTAGGATCGATAGCTGACTCCCAGGTGAGGCGTCTCTAGCATGACGTGCCCCCGGTGGCGGGAATCGAGCAGTGCTTCAAGAGCTCCACTGACGAGCAATGTGCGTTCGATGGGGTATGCCGCCTCACCGGTAAGAAAAAGCTGTTGTGCATTCAGGCACAGATAGCTGAAATGCGGGTGCGGATCCCCTGCCAGAAAGAACTCAGCCGCATCGATATGACCGTCCGTTCTGCGCCCGGCGTAGGCCCAACCTGTGGTGAAATCGTTGAGCAGGAAAGTCGCCGTGCGGAGCCCATCGATGTACTCCAACAGATACACGACGGGTTTCTCACAGATGACTCTCGGATCACCCTCCTTCTTGTTTTCGATCTTGTCGATGGCCGCATCGAAGAGATCTTTCGGCCAGCGTCCGGCGTCCCCCGCCTCCCAGACAGCATCCCCTTCCAGACACTGTACGCGATGCACGCCCGTCTCACCCCCACTGCGGCGCTCGACCATACACTGCAAGGTTTCCAACGCATGAAAGCCGTAGGCGTCGAGGCCACCATAGGCAACCGAAACCGCCTCTGTCAGCGGCGTCTCGAGATCATACTCAAGCCAGGGGCGACGATACGTAACCGGCAGCGATGAACCGGCCATGAACGGCACGTTCAGCTCCTGCGTGCGTTCGTACATCCAGCGTGCCTGCTCCCAGCTCCACGACAGGTGTTTGTCGCTGAAGATCGGGACGGAGCGACCCGCCGTGGCGAACACACCACAGATCTGCTCGACGAAGAAACGTCTGGGATAGAGGTGCTGTTCTTTCTCGTTCCACGCGTAGTCGCCATGTTCGCCGATGATCAGCGCGCCGTCCACGGCCAGTTCCGCTCCCCCGAGGGTCAGAGCTTTGGCGATGCTCGGGAAGATCGGTACACCATACTGTTCAGCGAGTTCCCGGCCGACATCACGCTCGTGGATCTGATCAAGATAGAAGGAGGCGATCTCCACCTGCGGCGGCAGCAGGCCGTCGTCGGTGGGGATGCCGCGCAGGAACTTGGTAACGATGACGTCGGCATGCGAGTATGGGTAGTACGCGGTGATGATGGCGGCGATGCGCTTGACGGCCATGATGACTCCTGGTCTGGCTGAGAGTCACACCGGGTAGCCCGCCCGGCGTGACTCCAATTCAGTAAGATTGCGATCGTCACCGGCTTCGCCGCCGGCGACGGTGACTACTTGTACTTGCGCAACAGGCTCGTCCAGATCGCAGCGATCTCGGCACGGGCCACGCAGGCATCCTCCCAGACGTCAGGAAAGCACTCGAGGGCGTAGCCGGAGCCCTGCGGACCCAGTTCGACGACGGCCCACAGTTCACGGCCACGCTTGGCGCCCTGCAACCACGACTCCAGCAACGGCCGGCAGAAGTTGTCGCGCCAGGTTATGAAATCACCATCGAGTTTGCCTTGACCATTGGTGATCGGTGTCTGGCAGTGACTGCCGGTAAACGTG
>CALFPI010000320.1 GCA_937919035.1 uncultured Gemmatimonadaceae bacterium | reverse complement strand
ACCCGGACGCAACAAGCGACCCCGTTCCCAGGACAGAGCGTCGGTGATCTGCGCAACCGTGCGTTTGCCATTTGCCCAGTACAGCGCCCACTGGCTCAGTCCAGCTGCAGAAATCCTGCGGGCAATCGGTGGCGGCGTATTTTCCGATGTCGGCGCCAGCAGGGCCGTGCGCCGGGGGATCCGTCGCGTCGATGATGTCGTCGACGAAGCTCGGGAGACGCGTGCGCTGGCCGTTGCTGCCGCCATGTCAGCCCGCAGCCATTGCATTTCGCTCATGATCTGCCGTCGATCCCCCCCCCAGAGGAATCGCTGCAGACGCCGCAGGCTCTCCTCGTGGGCGTCACGCAGGTAGTCGCCACCGGTGCGGTCGAGTCCCCGTCGGGCCTTCGCCTCATTCGTCAGCCGCACAGTTTCAGCGCGAGCCATCTGCATGACATCCGGCGTCGCCGCATCTGCCAGGTAGTAGAGGTAGGACGCGGTCGCTGCTGCACAGGTCTTCAACCCGGCAGCACTCAACAGCCCGAGTTGATCGGCGGAGGAGTGATAGGCATCCCAGGCGCGGCCGAGGCCCTTGTGGTGTGTCGTGATCCAGGGACAGGGATAGCCGTACTGAGGATCACCGATCAAGGTGTCCGAGGTGGAGACAAAGGCCTCGCTGTGCAGCTTGTAGCCGGCCGCACGGTAGTCCCGCAGGGTCGCTCGCAGAATCTTCTCGCCGACCCAGTCGACGAATCCCGCCGACGACGGCACCGTCGAATGCCATTCCAGTCGCCCGGAACAGACCGATGGTTTGGCCCCAACCGTGTCAACGCACAGGCCGGCGATGGGCGGCTGCAGGCGTCGGTCCTTCTCCAGATAGGCGAAGAAACCGTAACACTCATAGGCATTGAGCAGGCGAATCGTGCGTCGCGGCCGGGGCAGCACGCCGTCCCGGATCAGACCCTCCAGAGTACGCGCAACCTCGACGGTGACGGCACAACCCGAGGCATTATCGATGGCACCGGGTTCGGCGGAGTGCGCAATCGCCCAGACCTCATCCTGCGGATCTTCGCATCCCTGGATAAGCCCTGAAACGACATCGTGATGGCCGACATATTTTCGCGCATCAACGCGGATATGCAGCGTCAGGCGATGATGGTGCAGCAATTGCCGACGCAGGCGCTCCCCTTGTCGCCGGGAAATCACCATACCCACGAGCCGCGCCGTGGCGTGGTCCATCGGTACCGCACCCCAGCCGAACTTGGTCCATGCAAGAGCATTGGGGTTGTTCGTCACGTCGATGTCGGTGATGACACCCACAGCCCCCTTGTGCGCCAGCCTCGCCATCAGGTCACGGATATTGAGACTCGTCAGCACGATTCGACCGGTCAGTGCATCTGCACTCAGACGATCGAGATCCTCAGCCCGATCCAGCACAGCAAGTTCACAACGCAGGCCCTGCGCCGGTGTTGCCGCCGTCCATTGCACGACGTGCCATGGATTTTCGCGATAATCGGCGATGCGCTCGCGGAAGGGCTTCACGACATCGACGGTCGCTGCCCGGATATCCTGTGCTTCCTGGATGATCCAGCGCCCCGTGCCGATGCGGCCCCCCGTCTGGATGGGGGTAACCTCCGCCCCGGCACCGGCCGCCTCGTACTGCTCCACGAGCGTGCTCGTGGTATCGTGAAATCGATCAAAGGAATTCCATCGATCCGTCTCGACAATCGCTTCTACTGTTTTCAGCATACGCGCGCCATCGGTTGCCCCAAGAATGGCGGGCAGGACCTGGCGGCAGTGGCGGCTCAATGTGGCGGGCGTGGGAGTCGAAGTCATATCTCACCGAATCGCGATGGGCCGTGCCGGCGAACCGGTGGCACCTTTGAATGGGATGGGAGTGTTGATGAAGAGAAATTCGTAAACGCCGTCTTCGACGAGTCCGTCGTATACCATGCTTTCCAGATTCCAGATGCCCGCCTTGGTGATGATCTCCTGATGTACGGGAAAGGCCAGCGTCGCATCGGGATTCGGCAGGACTTCGGTCGCCCACTGATCGGAGCCGATCATCGATGGCTGCCGCGCCACGACCCACGCCGCCACCTCCAAGCCGATGCCTGGGGGGTCGGTATTGAAGATCTCCGGCTGCTTCCAGTAGGTGGACCAACCGTAACGAAAGAAGATGGCATCACCGGGCAGCAGGTCTGCCTCCGCCATGCCTTGCTTGTGCAACGCGGCGCGCACGTCGGCGACAGTTACTTCGTACCCATGCTCGAGGACTTCGACACCTTTAGCGGTGGCAATGTCAATCAGGATGCCACGTGTGAAGATGGGTTTGACATGCTCGATGCCGAGCTTTTGCAGCCCGTACGTGCCCGCCACTTCCGTCAGGGGGAAGCCATTGTAGAATATTTCCTGGTCGCTGCCGTCGGCCATGCGCATGCGCGTGCCAATGTGACCGGGGCCGTCGAACTGTGTGCCGATCTGACCGATCTCACCGCAGACGAATTCGTCGTGCCAGACAACCTGGTTGCTGCCGACGGGACCGCCCGTGGGCGAACCCGGGATCGTCAGCGAATAGGTCCGTTGTCCAAACAGTGGCATGCCCTGCTCGTACACGTGGCCCAGTTCATAGACCTTGCCTGTCTGCACCAACTGCGCAGCACGCAACACAACTTCGGGTGTGATCCAGTTCGAGCCACCTGCCTGATCCTCAGCGCCCCAGAGCGAGTGGGGCCACCAGGGGCCGGCGGCACGATCCTGCGCCTGCGTCGGGGCCAGGCCACTCAGAAGAATGAGCAGTGCCGCCGTAAGGCCTGCGGTATGGCATCCGGGTCGATCGCGCGTGCATAACAAGGCAGTCTCCACGGTCAGCGTTGACGGGGCGGCAAAGGTAGACGCACACCGTGCCCGGTCAACGTCGCTCAACCGGTGGGGACAGACTCGGCGTCGTACACCTCCAGCTGACGGCCAACCTTTTCCCATTCTGTCAGGCCCTGCTCCAGTTCCACTTCCACCTGTTGCAGTTTCTCGGTCAGCCTGGCGAGAAGATCCAGGTCGCTGCTTTCACCGGCTCGGCCGATGCGCTGCAGAATCTCCGCCTGCTGCTCTTCCAGGTCAGCGATCTGTGTCTCCAGCAGACCATGCCGCTGCTGCAGATGCTCGTACGCCTTGCGCTGGCGGCGCGCCTCCCGGCGGGCCTCCCTGTCGTTGTTTGCGGCATCCAAGGTCGCCGCCGGCCCGGCGGCAACCTGTTGTCGATCACGCCATTCAGAATACTGCGTCCAGTTGCCATCGAAGGCAGTCAATGTGCCCGCGTCCACCAGCCAGATCTGCGTTGCCAGCGACTGGATCAGATACCGATCGTGGCTGACGAGCAGGACGGTGCCGGCAAAGTCTGTCAGGACCTGCTCGAGCACTTCCTGCGAGGCGATGTCGAGATGGTTCGTGGGCTCGTCGAGGATGAGGAAATTGGCGCCCTGCAGCACCAGCCGCGCCAGTGCCACGCGGCTGCGCTCGCCCCCACTGATCTGCTCGACGCGTTTGTCGATATCGTCGCCGGAGAACAGGAAGCTCCCCAGAAGATCACGCAGTTCGGCGGTTGTGGTTCCTGGCGGTGCCACCTGATTCAGAGTGGCCAGAAGATTCAGCGAGCCATCCAGATACTCCTGCGTCTGTGGCAGGTAGCCAATCTCGACTTTGGCCCCCAGGTGCAGCGTACCCGCCTGCGGCTGCAGTTGGCCCAGAATCGCCCGCACCAATGTTGTCTTGCCGGCACCATTGGGGCCAATGACGGCGACACGTTGTCCACGGTGGGCTTCGATCTCGCCGGTTGTGCGTACCACCGGCTCGAGCTGCTCCCCATAGCCAAGAGCCAGATCCGTGAGGCGCACGACGATATCCCCCGTGCGTCCGGAGGATTCCATACGCAGGTGCATGGTGCGATGCTCCTGCGGCCGCTCGATGGCTTCATCCCGAAGAAAGCGCTGCAAGCGCTTGCGTCGCCCCTGCGCCTCCCGGGTACGCTGCCCGGCGATAAACCGACGGACATACTCCTCGGTCTTCTCCACGTACGCCTGCTGCGTCTCCCACTCCTTCAGCCGCCGCTCGTAGCGCTCCTGCCGCTGCCGCACGTACGCGGAATACGCCCCCCGATAGGTCTCGAGGCGTCCGAAGGAGATTTCCCAGGTGCGCTCGGTGACATGATCGAGAAACCAGCGGTCATGAGACACCACGAGGTAGCTGCCTTTGCGCTCTCGCAGCCAGCCCTCCAGCCACTCGACGGCACGCAGATCCAGATAATTCGTTGGCTCATCGAGCAACAACAGATCACTGCCTTCCACCAGCAACCGCGCCAACTCGACCCGGGTCCGCTGGCCACCGCTCAACTGTGACAGCGGCGTATCGTAGTCGCTGGCGCCAAAACCCAGACCGGCGAGCACGGTGCGGATCCTGGTCTCATAGAGGTATCCATCGCGACGCTCGAAATCCGCCTGCATGGTGCTGTATCGTGCCAGTTTGGGATCGTCATCGGTGCCGGTCAGTTGTGCCGCCAAGGCCTGTAACTCAGCCTCCAGACGACGCAATTCGGCGACACCGGCAAGCATGGTTTCCCAGACGGTCTCTTCCGCAAGGGCGCCGCCCGCATCCTGCGCCAGGTAGCCGATATGCAGGTCGCGCTTGCGATGGATCTGTCCTGGCGGGGTCGGTGTCTCAAGCCCGGCGAGAATACGCAGCAGAGTCGTCTTGCCCCCGCCATTGATACCGACCAGTCCAATGCGGTCCCCGTGCTCGACGGCGAAGGCGAAATCGGCGAACACGTGTCGGTGGGCGTATGACTTGCTGATGCCCGACCCGGTTAGCAGTGACATGCCTTGCTCTCAGTCCTGGTCGCCGTATCCCGACTCACGCAGCGCGTCCCGCAGGAAATCAAAGTCGGGCACACGTTCCTGGGTGCGCTGCCAGCGACCGACGGAATCCGGTCGCACGATGATGCGCCCCAGCGGCATGCCGAGAAATTCCTCGAGACGCCCCAGTTCACGCTCCTGGTGCAGCACGAAGTCCTCAAAACGCAACGTCAGCCAGTGTTGCGGCTTCGGCGTGGCCGCCACCAGATCGTACTGGTACTTCCACGAGATGGCGCGCCGCTCGAGCACATCCTCCGTCTCCGGATAACTCACACCGAAGCGGGCCAGGTCATCGGTTGTGTGGCCCGCCAGAATGGAGTCGCGGGGATCGCGTACCAGATAGATGTAGTACGCATCAGGGTACATCCGGGTAATCCATGGCAGCGACAGGGTCGTCTCGGGCAGCTTCCAGCCCTTGTGCTCTGACGCATCCTCAAGCACATCCCCCAGATACCGGGCCACGAGCAGCTCGTACTCGGTATCAATAGGGGCATCGGCCATGGAGCGGAAGTCCCAGTCTAGGCCTCCCTTCCATGGTACATGGCGGGCAAAGACGCTCGCTGCCTCGTACATGTCGTCTGGCGGGACCTTGTCCCCCGAGCGATTGAGAGTCTGCCCCATAAAGACACCACTGGCATACAGCGTGTGTGAAATGGCGCGTGTTCCGGAATGACCACGACCGATAATCGTAATGAGCGACAAGTGACGGATCTCCTTCGTCGAACTTCAATCTTTAAGGTGCCTTAACTTATGACACCATGTCGAATGATGGGATATCCACACTACAGTCCGTGTTG
>CALFPI010000319.1 GCA_937919035.1 uncultured Gemmatimonadaceae bacterium | reverse complement strand
CTCACGGCGATCTGCTGGGCGACAACCAATTCAGTCAATGGCACCCACCCAGCAGCCCGCATCAGTTTCTGTGCTTGCATAATAGGACCGAGGGCGACTCCATCGGGGGAGTTTGGTGCGAGTCCCTCCGGAGCCCTATCTGCTTGGGTAGAAGCGCCCCCGGCCATACGTCAATCTCCTTGTAGGATTACATGGTTCAAGCGACAACCAGTGCCTTCACTTTTGGTACTCACTTCAAGTCCCTCTTCATCCGACAAGGTCACCGAAGATTCAGGGCCAAGCATCAAAATCGAGCCGTCTTTGGCGACTTGGATGTTCTTCGCCGTGATGATCCGCAGGAATCCCGGCTCAAACCTCATTCATACCCCCTATTCTCTTCGAGCCATGCACCACAAAAACACACCGCCACGTAGGCGACGATAATACAACCGGCCAGAATCATCCTCGGCCTTCATCCTGGTCGATAAACTCATCGATCTCAGGGTCTGGCCTCCGTCGACCCAGCACCGCAATACAGAAGACGGCGAACCAGAAAGCGAAGATGGCTGCTACGAGCTTTGTCATTCTGACTCAAACAGCCCTTCCGAGAGGTCTTCCTCGCCATGGAATTCTTCCCCGGCGAATTGACCGCCACCCATGCGTCCCTCGCGGGCTTTCGTGATGGCATCCTCGGCCAGGTTCATCCACCGACTGGCCAACGTCCCGTCTTTTCTGGCCTCGGCGTCCTGCATCACCCGGGCATAACCAGCGTTGAACAGGTTTTTGTTGCCGCCCGCGAGTTCTTTGCAGTACTCGGCAACCCTCGCACAATCGTCTGCGGAGATCCCACCAGGGCCGGCGCCGTTGTCAACTTCGGCAACCCGGGGATTGAACGCCACCACGTTGGTATCCTTGGCCCTCGTCCCTTCCAGCAGAGCCACCATGCCGTTGCGCATCGGGATCAACTGCTCGTTGATGTCGTTCACCTTCTCGCTGAGATCGTTCAACTGGGCGGAAATCCCGGCCAAAATAGAAGCAAGGTCTCCCCCCTCTCTGCCGATCCGCTCACCTTCCACAACATGAACGAAACCAACCAGTTTATCCACTCCTACCAAGCCGTGAAGAATTTCTTTGTAGCGTTCTGGAAGATTGATGTCTGGAACTGCTTTTGGTGGCATGGGCTACCTCTATTTTGGGAGTGTGCGGCCAATGAGGACGTCGATGGGGATATCCAACAGATCAGCCAGCACCCAGGCAGTCACAATCGACGGCCCTCCCTTGTGGGTGGAGATGGCGAGGATCGTCTGGCGGGTCAAGCCCGTCTGTTCTGCAAGGGCCACAGGCCCAAGGCCGCAGCCCACAATATGAGCCCGGACTGAGTTCTGAGCTGTCGTCTGGATTTTGGTTTTGTTCATGCGACGAAAATAGAACAGGGGGTACATACATGTCAATGGTTCTACACTGTAAAAAAAGACTTGCGCCCCCGTAAAGACTTTCTTACTATCTCTATCACACGCAGCACACACCACTGGAGCAATCAGATGGCACTCGAGATCGCAGCCAGCATCGGCCTCGCAACAATCTTCGCCGCCGTCATCAAGCAGAGCCTGCAGCAGCTTCGCGAAGAGGTCGCCGCCCACCGCCGTCATTTCTACATGGGGAACTAACATGGACCGCACGATGAACTACTATCGCAAGAACGTCTACGGACGCGAGGTGATCTACCTGATTACGAGCAACTGGTCGCGGGCCGTCATGCAGCTGACCGGCAAGAAAACCGCAACCCAGAGCGACCTCGACGCACTGAAGATATTGGGCTACACGATGACCGAAGT
>CALFPI010000318.1 GCA_937919035.1 uncultured Gemmatimonadaceae bacterium | reverse complement strand
CAGTTCGCGCGCAGAGGATGTCAAGCGCCTGCTGGTCCTCGGCCAGGTTGTGCCGGCACAGAACAGGGCACTTGCCACGACGGGTTCCTGTGATCCCGACCATGCGTTGTACTGATGAACTTCTCTGGCTGATTCCGGCTTGCCCTCGCGCAGACCGGCTCGCAGTCGGTCGGGCACGTCGGCGTAACGGATGCGTCGGCTGCCGAAAAGAAACCCGTCGTGTACAAGTACCGCATAGCCACGACGGGCGATCTCATTGGCCCATCCACGATCGCCGTAGTACTCCTGCTGGTGTTCAGCGATCAGGGGATGGCGTCGGCCCGGCAGGCGCACGATCTTCCGTTGGCCGAAATACTTCCGCCCCCCATGATCGTGCAGGGCCAATACCGCCGGCAGGCAACCGTGGGCCGCTGCTGGCTTGAGGAAAATTGCCTTCGTCCGTGGTCCCGCCGGCAACTGCCACGACAGTTCTTCGACGTGCAGACCATCGTATTCGTAGCGACGGTCGACACGAACGGCAGGCATGGCACCGAGGTCGGGGGCAGCGAGCAGTTCCACCATGCGCGTGCGGGCGCGTTTGCGCCAGGCTCCAATCCGGCGAAACTCCTCTCGCCGGTAGGACAGACCTGGCAACGCCGTGCCAAGGTGTGTTGCCGCCCACGGGCCGTAGGATCCCAGTTGGTTTTCAGCCATGTAAGCTTTCGTCCCTATTCCGGAGTGGTATAACCGATGCAGATTCATGAAGTTCGCACACATGGCGAAGGTGAAGTGTTACCGCGCGAGGAGCAACTCGCCTGGAAGATCGCCGCCATGGCCACAACCAGTGCCCCCGTCGATGATGCGGCGCTGCAGATGGTGGGCAATCGCATCATCGACAATGCCGCCGTCGCTCTGGCCTCCCTCAACCGGACCCCCGTCGTTAATGCACGACGCCTGGCGCTGGGATACGCCCACCCTGGCAACGGTGGTGCCACCCTCTTCGGGATGTCGGCAGACAGAACATTTCATTGCGAGTGGGCGGCACTGGCCAATGGCGTTGCCGTGCGTGAGCTCGATTTCCATGACTGCTATCTGGCGGCTGATTATTCGCACCCTGGCGACACGATCCCGGCAATCCTGGCCGCTGCCCAGCAGGCCGGCAGAGGGGGTAGTGACCTGCTCCGTGGCATCCTGACCGCATATGAGACGCAGATGGCCCTGGTCACGGGCATCTGTCTGCATGAGCACAAGATCGACCATGTCGCCCACCTGGCACCGGCAGTTGCTGCCGGTACCGGCACACTTCTCGGGTTGTCGACGGAAACGGTCTTTCAGGCAATCAATCAGAGCCTGCATCTGGCCTGCGCCACGCGTCAGTCGCGCAAGGGGGAGATCACTTCATGGAAGGCGTATGCCCCGGGCCAGTCTGGCAAGACAGCGCTCGAAGCGGTGGGACGAGCCATTCTGGGCGAATGTGCCCCATCACCAATTTATGAAGGTCGTGACGGTGTCATCGCCTGGATGCTCTCCGGTCCGGACGCCACGTATCAGGTGCCGTTGCCGACGCCGGGTGAAGTACTGCGCGCCATTCTCGACTCGTATACCAAGGAGCACTCTGCCGAGTATCAGGCACAGGCGCTAATCGATATCGGCTTTGCACTGCACGCGCGGCAGATCCCTCTGGCTGACATTCGCGATGTCGTCATTCGGACGAGTCACCACACGCACTTCGTCATTGGCACAGGTTCTGGCGACCCGCAGAAAATGGATCCGGATTCATCCCGGGAGACTCTCGACCACAGCGCCATGTACATCCTCGCTGTGGCCTGGGTGGATGGCACCTGGCATCATGTGGAGAGCTACTCGAGCACACGAACGCATGAGCCTGCGACCGTGGCTCTGTGGCAGAAGATCCGCACTGAGGAAGTGAGCGAGTGGACGCTCGCCTATCACGAGCGTGACTTCCATGGGAAGAAATTCGGTGCCGAAGTTGTGGTGACGATGCAGGATGGATCCACGGTGAGGGAACGTCTGGACAATCCGAATGCCCACTCCCTTGGGGCGCATCCCTTCACACGGCCAGATTATGTGCGCAAGCTCCGCACTCTGGGTGAGGACATCGCGGGAGCAGCCGAAATTGAGCGATTTCTGGCGCTGGTTGACCGGCTGCCGGAACTGACGCCGGCGGAGGTGCGGCAACTGAATGTGGTCGTGCCGGCGGAGCGTCTCGAGGCGTGTGGCGAGAACCGCGTCGGCATCATCTGAGTCGGGCTGTGCTGTCAGCCGGCAGGGCGACTGTAGAGGGCTTCGAAGGTGTCCTTCGCCTGCCAGCCGAGCAGACGTCGCGCCTTGTCCACGCGGTACTTACGATCCGGGGTTTCAGCGGCGATGAAGAATACTTCGTATGGTGATGGCATGTCCCCGGCCCGCAGTCCGTACAGGAACGACTCTCCGGAATCTTCCCAGCTCACGGTGAAAGAGCCAACACCGCCACCCTGTCCTGGTATGACCTGACGGGGACGAAAACCGCAGAACAGATACGTGAGCACCTCAAGACCGCGCTCCTCGGCGAATACCCGGGTGATGTGACCACCGAGGTACTTGCTCAGTGCGTACAGATCGTCCCCGGGGTGCAGGGGTACATCATCAGGTACCTGGTGGTCCAACCAGTGGTCGGCTAGGTGTCCCATGCGCGTATGAACAGGACCGGTATGGATGAGGCGCCGCAGGCCGGCATCGGCCGCCGCCTTGGCCACGTTGTAGGCACCCACAGTGTTGACCGCGAAGGCCTTGTCCAGATCGTGCCGCAGAACCGTGAGATTGATCGCCGCGTCCATGCCTTCACAGGCAGCGCGAACTTGATCATAATTGGTCACGTCCACGACGGTGCGCTCGTGAGGCGCGTCGAGCAACTCCGGTAAAGGCGCCGTGACGCTCTGTCGGCGCTCTGCGGCGACGATCTGATCAAGTGCCACCGCGTCGGTGCAGCGCAACGTGTAGTGATCTTTCAGAGCGGTGATCGTTGCCGCCCCGACAGGCCCACCGGCGCCGAAGATCACCACCTTGCCACCATCGACAGTTGCCATGGTTATGCCCCCTGCGGCAAAAAACGGCCGCCGCTGACGACGTGCTGTTCCTGCCAGTGATAGCCCTCTGCCATATCTACAGTCAAGGCGCGCTGGACGGCATCGGCGGCGGCGTCACCACTGGTGCCATCCGCAGCACCCAGCATTCCCATGCGCAAATTCACCACTTCGATCCGACCCGTACGAGCGATCTCTCGACAGACGAGTTCGGCCATGAAGGGTGCCAGGCTGGCCGCCTCAGGGCGTGGTCGCGGCTGCCAGGTCTCGGTGACGATGAACTGTTCCGGGATGTCCTGGAACAGGCGCATCTGGCTGATCAGGATCAGGCGACCGACGTGGGCCGCCACGGCAGCCTGCACGAGCACGTAGGTGCCGCGACTGATCCTCTCGAGCAATGCCCCTTCGGCGGCGGTGCCCAATCCGGGCTCCGGGTCATGCGGCTGGGCGTGGACGATCATGTCGGCACCGCGGATCGCGGCAGCGGCGCCAGGCGGCAGATTCAGGTTGGCGCGGCGATAGCTGGCAGCATCCACCCCATCCTGCCCCGACTCGGTGGCGGCGCCCACGGGGATTACTTCGTGTTGGGCTGCCAGGCGCTGACACAGCAAGGCACCCATGGGCTGATCAGCCCCGGTGATGGCCAGTCTCATTCGCATCTTACCAGGAAAGTTTTGACGTCAGGTTGTGGAAGAAGTAGCTCGGCTCGAAATAGACGAGGCGGGCCGTTTTGGGAGAACACACGACCTCCAGATCGACGCCAGGGCGCAGGGTCGTAATCCGACGACCATCGGCGGTCAGGATTACTTCTGGTTCGCGGGTCTCTCGACTGATACTGAGCCGGATTCTCGCTTCAGGCGTGAGGATCAGAGAGCGCGAACTGAAGTTGTACTCATTGATTCCGTCAAGGATCAGACAACGGACTTCGGGCATCACAATCGGGGCACCCGCAGACAGCAGGAAACCAGTGCTTCCTGTGGGTGTACCAAGAACAACACCATCGCCACATATGGTGCGGATCTTCATGTCGTCGACGAACACATCGACGAACACCATTCGGTTGCTGGAACGGACCATGACCTCGTTGACGGCGCGCACGACGCCGCCGGGATGGCGACACTCGAGACACAGCCGCTCACTGAGGATGTAATCGCCTGCGACGAGACGTGGCAGGATCGCGGCGAGATCACCACGATCACCGGCAGTCAGGAAGCCCACCGTACCGTAGTTGATGGCAAGCACGGGTATTTCGGGGCAGAGATCGAGCGCGCGCAGGACCGTGCCATCACCGCCCATGGCCATGACCAGGTCGAGATCCTCGGGGATGGACCCGCGGTCGTCAATTACGGACAGGCCAATCCCGTGTTTGTCGAAAAGCTGACGAATCTCGGGCAACGGGAAGGGCTGCTGCTCATCCCGCAGCAGGACACCGATGTGATTCAGAGCAAGCACGGGGCCCTGACAGACATGTGCCGCGAGATCAAGACGCTCTTGCTTGTTTGCCGGCCTGCGCCTCGTACGCCTTGATCAATGCCTGGGTTCCCTCGTCAGCACCGCCAAGTCGCTCCACGATGTTGAAGTACTGGTGCGCCAGGCTGACACCGGGCAGCGCCAGCTTGACGTCATTGGCTGCCGCCAGGACGAGCTTGAGATCCTTCTGCTGCAGGCGCACCATGAAGCCGGGGGCAAAGTCTCCCTTGAGGATCCGGGGGCCGAGATTGGTAAGTTGCCATGAACCGGCTGCGCCGCCGCTGATGGCGTCAACAACCTTGCCCACATCCAGATCTGATGCTGCAGCCAGCATCAGGGCTTCGGCCATGGCCAGATTGGCGACGGAAACCGCGATCTGATTACAGGCCTTTGTCGTCTGCCCGGCACCGTTGCCGCCAATGAGGTTGATGTTCTTCCCCATCGCCTCGAATACCGGCAGACAATCGTCGAATACCTTCTGCTCGCCACCGACCATGATGGACAATGTTGCGTTCTGCGCACCCACATCGCCGCCACTGACGGGCGCATCAAGCATGTGCACGCCCTGCTTGCCAAGAATGGCTGCGATTTCCTGCGTCACCCTCGGAGAGATCGTGCTCATGTCGATGACGGTCGCGCCCTTGCTGACGCTGTGGATGATGCCGTCCTCACCAAGAATGACACTCTCGACGTCCGGCGTGTCGGTGACGATGGTGATGATCACGTCGCTGCCCTCGGCGGCCGCCCTTGGTGTGGCGACTCGCTGGCCGCCGGCATCGATGACCTGCTGCACACGCGGCCTGTCGCTGCGATTGTAGACCTTGAGTGAGAATCCCGCCTTGAGCAGGTGCTGGGCCATGGGTGCCCCCATGATCCCCAGACCGACAAAGCCGATCTGTGTACTACCGGGTTTGGCTGGCATCGTGCGATCCCTCATTTATCAGAAAGAATAGAACAGGTGTCGATGATCCTGGATGTCGGCACTCTCAAATATCTGGGCAAACCAGGTCTGCAGAGCCTCACTGCGACGTGCCTGCAGCAACTCTGCCTCGATCGTGGCGCGCTCAGCGGCGAAGGCGGCTTCATCGATCGGCGTACGCTGGGTCATCTGCAGAAGATAGGCACCATTGTTTTGCACAACGATAGCACTCACGTCAGCAACTGAGAGTTCGAAAGCGGCGCCAGTAAACCGACTGCTGCGACCTGCGCCCGGGACAAAATCCGCCCGGGAAAAGGGGCCGGCCATGCGTACTTCAAGCCCGGCGGAAACTGCAGCCGTCGCCAATTTCTGGCCTCCGAGTACGGCCTGACGCACCGGCTGCAAACGCTCCCCGGCAATTTCCGACCTGCGACGAGCCCGCAACGACCACTCAACCTGTTGGCGAGCCTCTTCGAGGGGAACAAGCCCCTTGTCGCGGCGGTCCGTCAGTGCGGCGACGAAATATCCGGCATCCGTGCTGCCCACAGGGCTGATCTCGCCGATCTCGCTTTCAAAGAAGCGGCTGATGATCCATTCGGTTCCCTGTCCGAGCCCGGTGAGTCCTCCGCCCTGGTTTACCCAGCCCGGATCACGCGCCTCCAGGCCTTCAATGCTTGCCGCTGCCGTCAGACCACGCTCGGTAGCCAATGCCCGCAGTGCCTCGGCCTTCTCCATGGCCAGTTCTTCGGTCTCCGGGGAGGCCCTGAACTTCAGCAGAATGTGGCGGGCGCGAACGCGCTCCTCCGGAGACTCATCGTCAGAGGGCAGCAACTCTTCCGTGAGGATGAGGTGCCAGCCATAGGTGGTCTGCACAGGCTGCGA
>CALFPI010000317.1 GCA_937919035.1 uncultured Gemmatimonadaceae bacterium | reverse complement strand
TACTGCCCTTGCTGGCCATGGGACCCGACACCGCCGGGCACGCAGCCGTCGATGCCGCTCATCAGGCAACCGGCATCAGTACACTGCCGGGCTGGCAGCAGGGCCTGATCACCGTCGGTCTGATCGCCGCGATCATACTCGGCGGGCGTCTGCTGACGCGCCCTGTCTTTCGCTTTATCGCCGCCACAGGCCTGCGCGAAGTGTTCACCGCCTTTGCCCTGTTCCTCGTCATCGGCATCGCCCTGTCCATGCAGGCTGTGGGCCTGTCACCGGCACTTGGCACATTCCTGGCTGGCGTTGTGCTGGCCGAAAGCGAGTATCGTCACGAACTCGAATCTGACATAGAACCCTTCAAGGGCCTGCTGCTGGGACTGTTCTTCATCAGCGTCGGCGCCAGCATTGACTTTGGCCTCGTGCAGTCACAGGCAGGCCTGCTCGTGGGCCTCGTCGGCGCTTTGGTTCTGGTGAAATTCGTCGTCCTGGTGGTTCTGGCCCGTGTCTTCCGACTCGACGGTGCCCAAGGCATGCTGTTCTCCTTTGCCCTGGCTCAGGGTGGCGAATTCGCCTTCGTGCTGTTCTCCATGACCGGCAGCCAGCACGTGCTCCCCCCCGAAGTCATCGATCCGCTCACGGCGGTTGTTGCCCTGTCCATGGCGGTAACACCCCTGTTGATGATCATCAATGACAGGCTGGTGCAGCCACGCTTCTCCCGGCGGGATGATGAACGCGCCGCCGATGCGATCCACGAGTCTGACGCGGGCGCCGTGATCATTGCCGGCTTTGGTCGCTTCGGCAACGTCGTCGGTCGCCTGCTGCGTGCCAACGGCATTGCCACAACGGTCCTGGACCTCGATCCGGACCAGATCTCCGTGCTGCGCCGCTTCGGCTTGAAGGTGTTCTACGGCGATGCAGCGCGCCTCGACCTGCTGCACGCCGCCGGAGCGGCACAGGCGAAAGTGCTGGTGCTGGCCATCGATGACCCGCTACGCGCCACACAGATGGCAGCACAGATCCGCCACGAGTACCCGCACCTGACGATCCTGGCCCGGGCCCACAGCGTCGAACATGCCTACGACCTGATGCGGGTCGGCGTTGAGCACGTCTACCGGGAAACACTCGACAGTGCCCTCACCCTTGGGGTGGACGTATTGCGCCAACTGGGTTTTCGTTCCTACCAGGCCCTGCGTGCAGCACGTATCTTCCGGACGCACGAAGAACGCGGCATGCGCCAGCGTCTGGAGATGGGTGAAGAGGCCTACATTTCCCATGTGCGCGATCACATCACTGAACTCGACCGCCTCATCGCTGAGGATGACCAGGACTTCGGCGAGCATGCCGATGCGGCCTGGGAACCTTCGCCTCCGGCCAGTCGCGGGGAGTAACCCATCGTCATGACCCAGAGCCCTGCAGCACAGATTCCTGCACCGGCCGTCCTCATCGCCGACGATTCCTCCATCGTGCGTCACACACTGGCTGCCGCGCTGGGACGTCTCGGCATCGAAGTGATCGAGGCGGCCGACGGCGCCAAGGCCCTCGAGGTCATAGCCCGACGAAGGCCCAACCTGGTGATCCTCGACGTCTTCATGCCGGTACTTGATGGTCTGGAAGTGCTGCGATCCATTCGCGGACAGGAAGACCTGCGCCGTCTTCCCGTGTTTCTTCTGACCTCCTCCGAGGATAAGACAATCACCGAGCAGGCTACGGACTTGCGTGTCGACAGCTTTCTGCTGAAGACGGAACTCAATCCAAGCGACCTGCGGCAGCGTGTGGGTCGGTATCTCCGGATCGACTTGCCGGAGAGGGATTGGGACCCGGAACTCTCCAGCAAGACGATCCTGGTTGCGGCGGGACCCGCGACCGACACAGCCTCGGTCGCACGGCTACTGTCGGGTTGGGGGTGCGGGGTGATCCCAACAGACAACGTCGAGGAGGCGATGCACCTCATCCGTGACGGGCATCAGGACGCCATCATCGTCGACACCAGTCTCGCCAGTAAAGGCAGGACCATGCTTTCCTACGCCGTGGCGCACTTCCGTGACGCCAAAAAGCAGGTACCAATCCTTGCGCTGACGGCCACGTCTGAGGATGTGTCAGAGCCGGTCTCGGCGGTTCTGCGCCACCCCCTCAACGAGGGGACGTTCCATCAAGTTCTGCGGGAACTCCTGCGGGGTTCGCAGCAGCAGGAAGGGCGCCTCTTCGACCCGCTACGACTGATGGAGGTCGCCGATGGTGATGCGACTCTGGCGCAGGACATGGTGGCGACATTCACCACGGATGCGCCCCCCATCCTGACAGCCATCGAAGCGGCCGGTGAGAGCCAGGACCACAAGGCCATGGCCAATGAGGCCCACGCCCTCAAGGGCATGTTAGACCTGGTCGGCGTCAATGTTGATGGCGGTCTGTACCGCCGTATCGCGGAGATGGCGACGGGCGTCGAACTCACATGCACAGCCGATGAAATGTCCGCGCTGCGGCAGGAACTGCAGCAATTGATCGAGGCTTTGGCGACACTGCGGGTAAACGGCGACCCAGCGCCGTGACGCGCCGCCCTATGCTGTTGTGCCAATTCCCTCGGGGAAGGCATACGTCGGCGGATTGACGTTGCTGCGCATACCGAGCTGCAATCGAGTACAGGCACCGGCAGGCAGCACAACCTCCAGGTAGCGATCGCCGACCTCGGTGCGGCCCTCGTCAACTCCCCCTGCCCTGGCATCCTCCCAGGCGACATCGGCGAAGGCGTGCTCGCCGTAGCCGCCCGCCTGAATGATCACACGCCGCTCGGCGTCTGCCGTGTTGACCAGCTGCAGCACCGTGCGTTCTGCCGAGAGCCGCTCCACGAGAGCCGCCACACCATCGGGCAGACCGGGGCGTCGGCGCGCCGGATCGAAGTACCGCACGCGCGCAACAAGCAGCCCACCGTTGAACCCCTGGAAGGGAGCGCCCATCGTCATCTGCGCCAGCACGCCTGCCAGCACCGGGTTCTGTGCCGTCACCGTCTGGCTGCGCCACTCGTGCTCCCAGTCACCGGCGCGCAAGCGCTCGACGCAGGTCGCCACATGCCTGGAAGTGGCTGCCAACGCTGCCTCCGGCCAGTCGGGGTTGTCGCCGGCGAGCCAGCGCAGGTGAGCGGGCTCGTTCTCGACGAATTTGTTGCCCGTCAGGTGGTCGTGGACGCGGTGCCAGTCAGCGGGACCATCGGGGCGCCATTCCTCGGCACCCGGCGCCGGTGGCTCCGGTGACTCGGCGTAGGCGTAGGCATGGGGCCCATGACGGGCACCAGCATAGAGGCGCTCGAGTGTCGCCCAGTCCCCTGGGTCCATCGACAGATGCCACAGATTGCCAACAACGTATGGATCCAGTGGGCGGAAATCGTACCAGCCCTCGGGGCCCATCTTGTGCGGCACCAGCAGATCCCCATCACGCTCGATGGCGCGATCCAGCAGGTAGTCGACCTGGGAGCGATAGAAGGCCAGATACTTCGGGTCCCGGCTCAACAGCCAGGCAGCTTCCGTCGCCGTACCCAATGCATGAAACATCATCCACACGCTGTAGCGGCCCGTCCAGCCAAAGAAGCCGCCCCACCACTGGCCCCCACGATTTTCACCGATCTTCCCCGCCAGACCGACATTGTCGGGGATAATCCCGTCATTGGCCGCCGTACGATCGATCCACGCGTCGACGTAGTCGAGGACCCAGCGCCGGTACCGCTCTTCACCGGACAGGATGTGGGCGTGGGCCACCAGTCCGGTAATGGCCAGATTCATCGGCACGTCGCCGCGCACCACGACCTCGTCATAGAGGCGCTGGATCTCAGCGTGTCGCGCCGGATCCTTGTCCCACTCCGGCTCCAGATCCTTGACGACCGGATGGAGCGTGGCGTGGCCATAGTTGAGCACGTAATCGGCGCTCGAACTGAACTCGGGGCCGCCGCTGCCCGTCATTGGCGACCGGATCAGACGCAGTGCTGCGTCATAGTTGGCTGCCTCGGGATCCTGGCCGGTGTAGAACGAGGCGAAACGGCAGGCCCGTTCCACGTGTTCCGGAATCGACGGATCGGCGAGGCCGAAGTTCTGCAGGCCCACGTAGGCCTCGGCCAGATGCAGCATGTCGTAGTGCCGCACGAACTCTCGGTGCACGCTCTTCTGGTGTTCATAGGTCCACTGGCGGGTGATGCCGTTCCAGGCCTCGATGCTTGTATCGAGCAGGGCCGTGTCACCGCCGATGAGATAGACCAGGGGCCAGGCGGTGAAACACTCGTAGTCGTCGTCAAGTTTTCCATGGCGACGCAGACCGCCACCCCGGTGCACGAAACGCTCGCGAAACACTTCTGCCGCCGCACCCATCTCTGCCAGCAGGCGACGTTGGGCGACAGCCCATGCCGGGAGCGGGCCTGCCGTAGCTTTTGCTGCAATGATTGTTTTCATGGGGCAGAGTTTCGGTGCGATCCCCGCCGCCGGCAAGATCCGCCATTGACTTGCCCGCCACCACGGGCGTTGACTTCCGGCCCCACGTAACCTGAGCCTGGAGCCTGAGCCTGGAGCCTGAAATGATCGAGCCGACCCCCGCGCAGCGCGTGCAGTTCATCGAGGATGGCTATCTCGTGCTCGACCAGGCCCTGGCCGGTGATGACCTGCGGCGTCTGCAGACCGCCTTCGATCGGTGTGCCGCCGAAAGCAAGGCGGCGTGGCTCGACGGCGTGCGCAAGGGCAGCCAGCCGGCGGGTTTCTTCGACATCCCCTCGCCCTTCGAACGGGATGATGCCTTCATCGATCTCATCGATCATCCGAGTTGGTACGGCCTGCTGATGGATTTCACCGACAACGAGTTGATCCTGCTGGCGCCGCAGGTGCGCTTGCTGCCGCCGAGCCCGATCAGCTACGTCGGCTGGCATCCGGACGTGCCGCAGACGAATCCGTTGCATATCAAGGTGCAGATCTATGTGGACGACGTAGCACCGGATCAGGGCCCGTTCTGCTACGTGCCCGGCAGTCACAAGTCTGACGCAGGCCCGTATCCGCGCGTACTCCGCCTCGAAAGCATGCCCGGACACAGGATTTTTCCGGGCAAGGCGGGCACGGCAATCCTGTTCAATTCGTACGGCTGGCACACCTCCATGGTCAACTCCACGAGCAGCCCCCGAAAATCGATCATCCTGATCTACGAGAAGTGGACGGAGGGCCGGGTGGACGCAGATCGGTATGCCGGCATCGCCGATCGCTTGCAGACGCCGGCACGGCAACGACTGTTCAGCCTCAGACCTGCCGGCGGCGGGCCATGACGACACCCCCCTGCGTCGATGCCCACGTCCACGTCAGCTGGGCATACGACTTCATGTTTAAGCGGTT
>CALFPI010000316.1 GCA_937919035.1 uncultured Gemmatimonadaceae bacterium | reverse complement strand
TGTTGGCGGCGAAGTGTCATTGTTCCAACCGACACTGTAGCGGCTGTGGATGTGGTGATCGCCAGCGAGCCAGCGGGGCCCGTCGGTTGCAGGGGAGAGGCTGCTCTCGGCCCCGCCGCCCGCCACATCACCCCGCGGAGGAGGCGAACAGGTCGTCAACAGGAACAGGGCAAGGCTGGCAAGCGTGTATATACGAGTCATGGCGGGTCCAGGGGGTCGGGATGCAGGATGTCGAGGTCAGCTGGAACGGGCGTGCACTACCAGTTGGTGAAGGAACCATCGGAGCGACGCAACTGCGGGCCATTCAGCCACTTGAATTCGAACTTTGCTGCCGCGTCTTCGTCGAACTCGATGCCAAGCCCCGGGCCCTCGGGTGGCAGCACGTGACCCGCTTCGTAGGGGATCTGCACGGGGAATACGTCAGCAAGAAATGAGCTGCCAATCCGCCCCCCCTCCTGTACGGCGAAGTTGTCC
This sequence comes from uncultured Gemmatimonadaceae bacterium, assembly GCA_937919035.1. Lineage (GTDB taxonomy): Bacteria > Latescibacterota > UBA2968 > UBA8231 > UBA8231 > UBA8231. The sequence continues at coordinate 2,327 of CALFPI010000316.1, read as the reverse complement.
GTCGCCAGATCCAGTTGCAGGCAGGCCGCTGCCGATACGGGACCCAGTGGATTGTGCGGCACGATCTTTATGTAATGGGTCTCACACCAGTTGGCGATCTTGCGCGCCTCGGTAAGGCCGCCGACGATGCACAGATCGATTCGTGCATAGTCGAGTAGTTCCTCTTCCACCATCTGGCGAAATTCCCACTTCGTGGCGTAGTGCTCACCAACGGCGAGAGGGCTGGCCACATGCTGGCGCACCTGACGGTAGCTCTGCGGGTTCTCACAGCGCAACGGATCCTCGATAAAAAACGGGTCATACGTCTCCAGCAGGCGGCCCAGACGAATCGCGTCGGGTGGGTCGAGCCTCGTATGTGCGTCGATGCAGATCTCCACCTCGGGACCGACGGCCTCGCGCACAGCGGCGAAATGCTCGACGGAATCACGCACAGCCGTGCGCGCATCGAGGATGCCATCGCGGTCCGGGACGCTGAGGCGCAGATACTGCCAACCCGCCGCGACCCGGTCTTTGGCAGAAAGTGCCGAGTCTTCCGGAGTTTGGCCGCCAATTCCCGTGTAGCAGGCGACGCGGTCCCGCAAGCGGCCTCCCAGAAGCATGTGTACCGGTTGTGCGAGGGCTTTCCCCTTGATGTCCCACAGGGCAATATCGATGGCGCTGATGGCGGCAGCCCCGATGCGACCACCCGGGAAAAAATCACCACGAAACATCAACTGCCAGAGGAACTCGATGTTCATCGGGTCCTGTCCCAGCAAGTGCGCCTTCATATGCTGAATGGCACCCACACCGGCCTGTTCCTTCCAGGTAATGCCGAATTCACCCATTCCGTACAGGCCCTCGTCGGTTTCGACCTTCACGAAGAGGTAGTTTCGTTCTCCTGCATGCAGGGGAAACGTCTTGATGTCGGTGATTTTCATGGGACACTCCTCATTATATCCATGGTCCAGTTATCCATGGTCCAGTTATCCACGGTCGAGTTATCCACGGTCGAGTTATCCACGGTCCAGGAATTCTCCAACAACGATGGCTGCCAGTCCCAGGCCCATACCAATGAGCAAGCGGGGGCTGAGGCGTGGCGAGTCGGGTGCGAGTCCCGACCACAGTCGAAGGACAGTATCGATAAGAAAGATGTCGAGGGCCACGACGGGTGCCAGATAACCCCAACCGTAGAGGCCCAGAGCGGTCGGCAGCGGCGCCGCAACAGCGACGAGGCCGAACAGCAGGGCCGCTGCCCGGCATGCGACCTGGCCCCCGTAGACTCGTGATACTGTGCGCACGTTCATCAGGCGGTCACCCTCGGTATCCTCGAATCCCTTCAGCAGTTCGCGACCGGCGTGGTAGAAGACCGCGAACAGGGCAGGAATCCACCACCGGCCCCAGGCTCCTGCCGCCGCCGCGCCGAAGGGGAACGTGGCGGCAGCGATCAGGCTGACCAGCACATTGCCCGCCAGCCCCAGGCGTTTCAGCCACCAGTTGTAGAGCGCCAGACCTGCGACGACGGCAGAAGCGATCATTCCGGGGACCGGCCCCGAGAGAAAGGCGAAAAAGAGCCCGGCAACACCGAGAAGAGTTGCCAGGGCCAGAGCTGCGCCGACCGACAGCCGCCCTGCGGGAAGAGGCCGATCCGGGCGATTGCAGCGGTCGATGGCCAGATCGACGACGTCGTTCATGCTGTTGCCAGCAGCGGCGATGGCCACGGCACCGAGGGCAGCAAAGGCGACGGCCATCGTCACATGCGGGTTGCCCGACGTCACTGCACCAACCCAGACGGAGACCCCGGTGAGCAGGCAGTTGCACGGGCGGGCGAGGTGGACGGCGGCGACGAACCCGGATATTGCCGGGGACGCGAACCGGGGTCTGTTCATGGATTCAGACAAATATCACTCAACGTGTTGATTATACTGAAAATATATGTGTTGCTATGGGCCGAGTCCGACACTGAGCAGAAGAGCCCATCCCGCAGGGACGCAGGAGAGGGGCGTTTTCTGCGCTAACTACCAAAAAAATAAGCGCTTCTAGCGGAATTTTCTTGACACGGCCTATTTGCCCGCCGTACTTTCCTGCAACGTGTTATTTACCAATAACTAAAGCCACTTAGACACTCCTGTCAGCGTACGAACTCAGTCCGCGACAAGCAGGAGAGACCCCTCTTGTCGACGATCACAAAAAAAGACCTCGCGCTGCTGGTCAGCATGAGCACCGGGTGCAAGAAAAACCTGGCTGCCAAGATGGTGGATAGTCTGTTCGTGGCTATGCGTGACAGTCTGATCGAGGGCAACCGGATCGAGATCCGTGACTTCGGGGTTTTTCAGGTCAAGGATACACGT
>CALFPI010000315.1 GCA_937919035.1 uncultured Gemmatimonadaceae bacterium | reverse complement strand
CCGCAACTGCGCCGCCGCCAGGCGCAGGACCTGGTGGTCATCACAGTTGTTGATATCCTTGCCCTCGAACACCACGGATAGCGTGCCGTTGAAGCCGGCCCCCTCGAGAATGGCGTAAATGCGCTCGTAATCGAGCCACTCTTCGCTGCCGGAATCGATCTTGTAAAACTTGGCCCGCACGTGCACGGCGTGCTCAGCGGTCTGTTCCATGTACTTGTAGATGTCGTGTGCCGGATCCGGCACACCATTGTGACGCCCTGCAGATCCGACCCATTGTCCGGTGTCGAGAATGAAGGCAAAGTTGTCGCGCTGCACCTCCTGCAGCAGACGCAGGACCCCATCCCCGGTGCAGGGGTGGTTCTGCAGACCGACAGCAATGCCTTTACCGGCGCCGTAGTCGCAGGCGTGCTGAAAACACTCCACTTCCCTTTTGCGCTCCCCGGCGTCCTCGGGCGTCTCGCCGCAGAAACTGCGCACCATCGGGGCGCCGAGGGCGACGGCGACATCGATATCCTGGCGCACCTGGGCAAGCTTGGCCTCCAACTCGTCGTCAGTGCCGGTAAAGTGACCACCCGTGGCGAGATAGCCGATACTCAGCCCCTTGCGCAGGCAGTTCATCTTGGTCCGCAACAGGTAATCGGAGGCATGATCGTGGAAGCCCACGTCGCTGCGCAGATCGATGACGTCGAGGCGCAACTCGGCAGCCAGATCGATGAAGCTCTCGATGTCAGGCAGGCTGCCGGGGTCCTTACCGAACATGGATGCGTACAGTCCAACCTTCATGCGTCCTCCACAGGGCCAGTGTTTGGGTTTGGGTTCGGGTTCGGGTTGGGCCAAACAAGCCCAATTTTCCTCCGGTAGACAAGCCGACAGGGCTGGCTCATCTTACCGGGACCGCCATCAACTCAAGGCCCGACAAAGGTCCTGCCATGTCCCAGCATCGCATCAAGTCCGTCGACATCATCCCCATCTTTCCACGACTCGCCGCCCGCTATGCCGACCGTGTTGTCGATATGTATGGCATTGAAGTTCGACTCCTGTGCCGCATCGAGACCGACAGCGGCCTTGTGGGTTGGGGTGATCAGCGCGTGCGGCCCTGGTTCGTCGTGCCCGATGACATGGGTCAGGACCTCGTCGGTCGTGACCCCTTCGATTATCTGAACAGCAACCAGTCGGGCGGTATCAACACGGCCCTGTATGACCTGATGGGCAAGTGCCTCGAAGTCCCCGCGTGGAAGCTGATGGGGCCCAGGTGCCGTGACTGGGTGCCCGTCGCCGCCTGGACCCGACCGGCCTCTCCCGAACAGTTCGCCGCCGAGATCCAGCGGGCCGTCGCCCAGGGGTATGGCGTATTCAAGATTCACACCTGCAGCTATCACGATGTCTTCGCCCAGACCCGCGCCGCCGAGGCCGTCGCGCCGGAGGGGTTCAGGATCCACTACGACTTCAACCACAACCGGACGCTGGGTGCGGTCCTGCCCATCGTTGCTGAACTGGAACGCAACCACCCCATTGTCGCCTTCATCGAGGATCCCCTGGTCCGCTCAGACATCGAGGGCTGGCGTACCCTGCGGCAACAGACCCGCCTGCCCATCATCATGCATGGCACACCCATGGGCGGCATGCAGGAATACAAACACGATATGGCGGATGCCTACATGCTCGGTGGCTCCATGTTTGACATGATGTCCGCCGGGTTTGCTCTGGGGCGCGCCAACCTGCAGGTCATCCTGCAGCACGAGTCCGGCACCCTGGGCAAGGCCATGGCCATGCACATGGGCTGTGTGCTGCCGACGCATACCTCACACTCGATCAATCTCGAGGATCAGTACGAAGAGGACGTGACGACGGAAACGATCCCCATTGTCGATGGGTCCTCCCCCGTGCCGCAGGGCATCGGCCTGGGCTACGACGTGGACGAGTCTGCCGTGCAGCGCCTGTCCCAACAAAAACTGACTGAGCCACCCCGGCACATCGGCATCCTGCACATGGCCAGCGGTGCCACCTGGTACGGCAAGGGCTACGTCTCCCCTGCATCCGTGACGGGCACGGAAGAGGCAGGCCTGCGCGGCTTTCACTCCGAGTTGTGGGAGGACGACGGCACAAGTGAGTTTGAGGCGATGCTGGCCCGTGTGCAGAAGGAAGGCAGCGTGCGCGCCTCATGAGCCTGCCGAGAGTCGCCATTGTCGGTATGGGTGGGTACGCAGGCTTTCACCGTCGGGCCCTTCATCAGGCCGTCGAAGGCGGGCGCGCCCTGCACAGAGCCCAGGTGGCCCCCCCCGGTGACCACGAACCCTTCGCTGACGAACTTGCGGCCATGCGGGCGGCGGGCATTGCCATCTACAGCAGTCTGCGCGAAATGCTCGCCGCCGAACGAGCGAACCTGGATCTGGTGTGTGTGCCCACGGGCATCCCGCTGCACCGTGTCATGACCACGACCGTCCTCGAGGCTGGCTGCAACGTCCTGGTGGAGAAACCCGCCGCCGGTTGCATCCAGGATGTCGACGCCATGATCCGTGCACGGGATGCGGTCACGCGGGAGGCACTCGTCGGCTTCCAGCACATCTATCGCCCCGCCACGCAGCAACTCAAAGCGGCGCTGCTGTCGGGTCGTTTCGGCCGCGTGCAGCGCGTGCGTGGCTTCGGTTGCTGGCCGCGGCTGGCCGCCTACTACGAGCGGAATGCCTGGGCCGGTGAACTGGCGGCAGGTGACACGTGGGTGCTGGATGGACCACACAACAATGCCCTGGCCCACTCCGTCAACCTGATCTGTTTCCTTGCCGGTGACACCCAGGAAAATTCCGCAGAGCCTGTATCGATCCGTGCCGAACTCTATCGCGCCAAGCCGATCCGCACGGCCGATACGGTCTGTCTGCAGGCGCAGACCGCTGCGGGTGTGGAACTGTTCTTCGCCGTCAGTCATTCGACGGAAGAGAACCTGGACCCCGGGTTTGCCGTCGATACGGAGCGGGCCGTTCTGGATGTGGGCTTCGACAATGCCGTCACCGTCCGCTGGAAGGACGGGCAACCTGATGAAGGGCTGCTCGCAGCGGCACAAGTGCGCGAAGCATCGTCGGTGGAAGGGGCCATTGCACGTGTCGGCGGTGACCTGTCGGCCCCGGTGTGTGGACTGGAAGTCGCGCGGGCCCAGACTTTGTGCGCCTGCGGCTCGTTTGAGTCATCCCCCGTACGGCAGTTGCCCGCCACCCTCCACGTCGACGGCCCTGATGGCGCCATCGCCATCAAGGGCATGAGCGCGGCGGTGCAGGCCGCCTTCGCTGCAGGCAAATCGTTCCACGAACTCGGCCTCGATTGGGCCGTCGCCGGAGACGAGATCGATCTTACCGGCTACGGCTATTTCCCCACGTTCCGCAGCCCGGAGCAGATGCTGCGCGACTAGGCCAAGCGGCCGCTCTACTAGCTGCGGGGCAAGTGGCTGGCAGCCATCTGAGCCCGGGCAGCGGTCATGCGCCCGGCGCGAAGCCGGAGTTGGGCGACGTCACCGCAGAGTCGACCACATCCACCCGTCAGTTGCCCGACGGAAATCTCTCCCTGCGGCAGCCGTGCCTCGCCCCGCGCCGCCTGCCGCGCGACACATGCGCCATCGATCCACAGCTCAACCCCATCTTCGGGTGAGTAGGCTCCAACGACATGATGCCAACCGGCACCCATGGTAGCGTGTGCCTGAGCACAGACCGATCCGTCCGTGCAGTTGACGAGAAACGCCGGACCCGGAACGGATCCGCCAAGTCCCCCGTTGTGGCCACAGTCCATCCAGCGCAACTGGAAGCTGGCAGCGGGCGCCGCCGTGTCCAGGCGCAACACCTGGCCGTGCGCGCGGATCTCGCCCGAGGGATCATTGCGTCGCCAGGGCGCCATGTAGAGAAAGCGCCCATCAAAGGCGCCGCCGTTGAAGCCACCTGGATTCGGTGGGGCCAGCGCCGCCCCATCCGCCGCCTGCCAGGCCTGTGGCTCGTTGAAGGGCCGGGTCGTGTCGTAGCGCAGGATACGGGCATGGAAACCGTCGACGGTGGACACCCCATCCCAGAATGGGATAAAGGTCACCCAGCGACCATCGAAGGCGGCGCCATCGTAGCCACGACAATCGAGACCATCGACCCGACCTGGCCGGTAGGCCTGCCAGCTGTCCGCATTGGCGAAGGCAGCACTGGTATCGTAACAGACGACCGTGTCGTGGGCGTAGGGGACGAAGTGAATCCGATGGCCATCAAAGACGGCGCCGACGCAGGCGCCGAAGCCGGGCAGCTTCGTCGTGTCGAAGGCCTCCCAGGCGCGCGGCTGCGTAAACCCCAGTGCCGGGTCGTGACGCACGACCGGGCCGCCTTCGAGCGGCACAAAATAAACGTGTCGACCATCATAGACGGCACCATCAAAGCAGCGACACGCCAGGCCGTCGGTGCCACTGACGTCATGCCAGATCCAGCTGTCAGCAGCAGCAAAGGGCGCCCGGGTGTCGAAGCGCAGCACACAGCCGCTGCCGCCATCCTCCTGGTGCATGCCCGGGGCGAAATAGATGAACCGTCCATCGAAGGCGGCACCCTGACAGGCGATCGGTCGCCCCGCATCAAAGGCTGTCCAGCTCGACTCCGCAGCAAAGTCCCCCGTCGTGTCCACACGCAGGACGCGGCTGTGCAGGGTATCACCATCGAAACGAGGCACATAGTACACGTAACGCCCGTCGAAGATGGCGCCGTAGTACCCCTTCGTCGTCAGCCCCCCCGTGGCACCGGCATCATGGGCCTGCCAGGCGGCGGGAGCATCGAAGCCCTGGTGTGTGTCGTAGCGCAGCGCGTTGCCATGGCGACCGTCGTTATTGCACTGCGGCGCAAAGTAGATGAAGCGGCCGTCGAAGACGGCGCCGAAAAAGCCCTGCGTCAGCAGACCATCGACGTCGCCCGCATCGTACGTCGCCAGTGCCGTCGGCCCTTCGGCGAAGTCCCAACTGGCGGCGATGACCTGCACAGCCTCGTGGCGGGCCTCTTCCACATGCACCCAGCTCTCCACGTAGAACGGGCCGGCAGCGACAGTTGCCACATCCTGTGCCGGCAACTCCCGCTGGCCCGCTCCGGCGTGTACGGACAACCCCAGCGCGGCATCCGCGAGTGGTTCGACCATCTCAACCCAGCCCTGAACCCGCCCGGTCTGCGGATCTGCCGCGTCGATACGACAGGGCAATTCTACACCGGCTGCAGCACACACGTGTATGGGACCGTGCAGAAGGGCTCGCAGAGCCTGCGGCACGACGATGTCGAAGTGCACGAGGGTGCCCTCTGCGTTGTCGGTCTGCTCGTGTGGACTCGCCATGCAACCTCTCCCCGATTACCGTTGCACTACATGATGTCCCGCAAAGCTACATCAAGGAAGGCAATGACATGCATTCTGCATCCGTTGCAGAACCGGCCCGCCGGATCACCGTTGGTCACAGGGATGCTGACATCATCGGCGGCGACAACGGCGCCATCCAGCTGGGCCTGGACGCGATGGCGCAACGTGGCGGCGGCACCGTTCAGGTTCTGCCAGGTGTGTATGAACTGATCGACTCGATCCACCTGCGCTCGGGCGTCACCCTCGTCGGGGATCGGCAGGGAACGATCCTGCGACGGGCGCCGATCGTGCGCAGTCATCTGGCGGCCGATGCCGATATCGGTGAACGACAGATCACACCCGAGGACATCTCCCCCTTCCGTGCGGGCATGGGTGTGATCCTGCGTGGTGGCCAGGGAGAAACGGGGCCCCATGCGCCCCTCACGGTGGTCGGCATCGAAGCGGGTGTGCTGCATACCAATCACTACAATTTCGCCAATCACACCGCCGGCGAGAGCTTCGTCGTGTCCTACTTTGCCATGATCCATGGCTATCAGGTCGAAGCTGCCGTGGTAGACGGTTTCACCATCGACGCCGGCGCCGATGACGTGACCGGCATTGACGATGTGCGGTTGGGCGGCGTCATGCTGACCTTCTGCCGACAGTGCACGGTGCGCAATGTCACCGTCAGCGGCGCCCTCGGCGATGGCATCCTCGCCGAACCCAGTCAGGACATCGTCGTGCACAACTGCGAGTCCTTCAACAACACCCATCACGGTGTGCACTTCGGCAGTCACAGCCCGGGGGCGCAGACCCTCACCTGCGACCTGCACGACAATGGCTCCGACGGGCTGTACCTGTGCTGGGGGGTGCGCCGGGGTATCTTCCGTGACAACAGGATCCACCACAACGGCTTTCGCCTGCACCGCAATGGCATCTCACTGGGACACAAGGACACGGACAACCTCATCGCCGACAATCATGTGTACGACAACGCCAAACACGGTATCTGCTTCCGTATCAAGACCGAAGCCAATGGCGCCCATCACAATGAACTGCGGGCCAACACCATCGAGAACAACGGTCGGCCATGGTCGGACGTGCCGGAGCAACTGCGCCCCTTTGAGCGTGCCGAATTGTTGTACGCCGGCATCTTCATCAACGGCATCACCCATGATGTCGTGCTCGCAGACAACATCATTCGCGAGACACGCACAGGGGCGGACCGGCTGCAGGTCAATGCCGTCTACCTGGCGGCGGGCGTATCCGGGGTACACATGGACAACAACATCATGGAGGGGCATGCCCAGAGCGCCGTCGTCGACGAGTCCGGTGCAACCGACCATCGATTGCAGGGCTGAATGCATCTTTGGCAGGCAATCGCCAATGGCCAGGCCTGGCCCCGACAGACCATGAGCCATCGTTGAATCTGCACAAACCCACGGGTCGTCCCAGCGTTGGTCTGGCTCTCGGCATGGTCAGCGCGCTGATCTGGGGAACACTGCCGGTCATCCTCAAGATCCTTGTTCAGTGGGTGGACGTATACACCCTCACATGGTTCCGCTTCCTCACGGCGGGCCTGCTGTTGTTGCCCGTCGCCATGCGTGCCGGAGGCCTGCGAGCCATCGGCAGGCTTCGCGGCGTGACCTGGCTCCTGCTCGCCGTCAGCGTTATTGGGCTGACCGGGAACTACGTCACCTTCATGGGGGGATTGACATTCATCTCACCCGGGACGGCACAGGTCGTTATCCAGCTGTCTCCGGTGTTCATGCTCCTGGCGGGGCTGATGATCTTCGGCGAACGTTTCCGTCGACTGCAGTGGCTGGGCCTGGCCATTTTGTTGGCCGGCCTGGTCCTGTTCTTCCAGCCCAGGTATGATCTCCTGCTTGCTGAGATCGACACCCAGGGGCTTGGGGTCCTGCTCATTGTCGCCGCCGCGGCGCTGTGGGGGCTGTACATGGTGACGCAGAAACAGCTGTTGCAGCATCTGCGTGCCGAAGTGGTGCTGCTCGTCATCTATATCGTCGGCGCGATCGTGCTGATTCCATGGGTGCATCTGCCAAGTCTTCTCGTGCTCCCATTGTTTGGGGTCACACTACTGGTTGGTTCGGCCGTGTTGACTGCCGTATCGTATCTCGCCTTTGCGCGGGCGCTGGATCATGTGGAGGCTTCGCGCATCGGCGTACTCGTGTCATTGACGCCCATCGTCGTCGTGGTGGAAATGGAGGTGCTGCAGTGGTGGGTCCCGGGCCTGCTCGCGCCGGAGTATCTGCCGCTGGTCAGCGTTGCAGGAGCGATGCTTGTGGTTGCCGGAAGCGCCCTGAGTGCGATCGGCAAGTCAGCTCGAGATGTCGCGCCTGTCTGTGGCGATGCACCTGAGCCGGGCAAATCGCATGACCGAAACTCGACACGCCGTGGTGCAGTCCGTCCGGAGACAACAACACGATGGTGATACGGTTCGGGTCCCGACTACACGGTCATCAACGGCGTCGTGCTGATCCTGATCATCAGTATCGGCCTGGTGACGATGCTGATGGACTTTCTCTACCCCCTGCTGGATCCGCGCATATCACATCGGAGCGGCACCTGATGCGGCGACTCGATCAGGTGCTCTATTATCTGCGTGAAAGCCCGATGCTGGGCGCCGGCACCCTGTTGATCCTGCTCATCGCGCTCTTTGGGATCCTGGGGCCCGTCTTTGTCGACACCGATTTGGCCCGCCCCCTGTCCACAACGCCGCGCCTGCCACCATCCTGGGAACACCCCTTCGGCACGGATGATGCCGGCCGCGAACTGCTTGCCGTCATGGTGGTCGGTGTGCCTCTGACCCTGCGCGTCGGCCTTCTTGCGGGCAGCGTGGGGCTGGGACTCGGCATTTTCCTCGGCTTCACCAGTGGCTATCTGGGTGGCACCTTCGATACGATCGTACGCGGCGTGGTCGACACGCTGCTCACCGTACCGGGTCTGGTCGTGCTGATCTCCATCGCTTCCACGATCCGCGAAGAGATCAGTGTCAACATCATGGCCATGGTTGTGGCTTCCCTGGCCTGGATGTGGCCCACGCGGGTGATCCGTGCCCAGGTGCTGACCATGCGTGAGCGTGCCTACGTGCAGATGGCCAAGCTCAATGGCATGAGTGATACGGAGATCATCTGGAAGGAACTGTTTCCGAATCTGCTCCCGTACCTGGCGGCCCTCTTCGCCAACGCCGTGAACTGGGCGATCCTCTCCTCCATCGGCCTCGAAGCCCTCGGCCTGGGACCGCAGAATGATCCAACCGTGGGCATGACGATCTACTGGGCCATCACCTTCAGTGCTCTGATCCGTGGCATGTGGTGGTGGTGGGCGATTCCCATCGTCTTCATCGGGTTGGTCTTTGTCGCTCTGCTGATGATCTCCGCCGGCCTCGATGAACTGGCCAATCCGAAGCAGCGGAAGGCCGTATGAACAACCAGGCCAGAGAGGTCATGCTCGACATCCAGGGTCTCGAGGTGCACTTCGAGACGCGTCGGGGCCTCGCCCGGGCGGTGAATGATGTCGACCTGCAACTCTACAAGGGCGAGCGCTTTGGGCTTGTAGGTGAATCGGGCAGCGGCAAGACAACGATGATCCTGGCCCTGCTGCGCATGATCAAGACGCCGGGGTTCATCGCCGGCGGCCGTGCCGTGTTCGATGATGGCACCGATCTGCTGGCGCTGTCGCCGGAAGATGTGCGCAAGAATCGGCTGCGCCGCGTGGCCATGGTGCCCCAGGGTGCCATGAACTCTCTCAACCCCGTCATGCGCATCGGTCAGCAGATGGCCCTGACCATGCGCGAGCACGGCGAAGTCGGCACCGGGGAGGAGTTTGAGGCCCGGGTCGCGAAACTGCTCGACCAGGTCGGGCTCGTGCCCGAAGTGGCAGACCTCTACCCCCATGAACTCAGTGGCGGCATGAAGCAACGTGCCTGTATCGCCCAGGCGATCTCTCTCAGCCCGCGCCTGATCCTGGCCGACGAGCCCACCTCCGCTCTCGACGTTGTTGTCCAGCGGCAGATCATGCAGACCCTGCGACAACTGCAGTTGCAGTTGGGTGCGACGGTGTTGCTTGTGGGTCACGACATGGGCCTCATGGCTCAGTTCGCCGAACGTGTGGGCATCATGTATGGCGGCAAACTCGTCGAGGTCGGCTCCGTAGCCGACGTCTTCCGCAATCCGCAACATCCCTACACACAACTGCTGATCTCGAGCATACCCTCCTTTGAGCGACGGGGCACATTCCAGGGGATTCCAGGGGTGGGCCTGTCCCTGCTCGATTCGCCGAGCGGATGCCTGTTCCATCCGCGTTGTCCGCAGGCTACCGAGCGCTGCGCCCACGTCGAGCCGGGGCTGACACAGTTGGGACCGGGGCGTCAGGTTTCCTGTCTGCTGTACGAAAAGGAAGAGACCCATGCCGCCCCTTCTTGATGCGAGCCACGTGCGCAAGGTGTACCGTGGTGGCGGTGGCCTGCTGGGGGCTCAGACCACCGAAACGGTGGCCGTCGATGATTTCACCCTCGCCATCGATGGTGACACGCCGTCGTTTACCACGATCGCCGGCGAGTCTGGCAGTGGCAAGACGACCATCGCCCGGATGCTGCTCGGCGTACAGCCACCTACGAGCGGCACGGTACGCTACCGGGGCATCGACATCGGTCAGATGGACAAAGAGCAGATGCGCGCCTTCCGTCAGGATGTGCAGGCGATCTTTCAGGATCCTTTCGAGGTCTACAATCCGTTCTACAAAATCGATCACATTCTGACGACGCCGATCGAGAAGTTTGGTCTGGCAAAATCGCCACAGCAGGCGGCGGAGCAGATCGACGTGGCCCTGCGTACCGTCGGTTTGCGTCCGGACGAAACCCTCGGGCGCTACCCGCACCAACTGTCAGGTGGTCAGCGCCAGCGCATCACCATCGCCCGGGCCTTGTTGCTGAAACCCAAACTGATCATCGCCGACGAGCCGGTGTCCATGGTCGACGCGTCCCTGCGGGCGACGATCCTGGCAAACCTGCACAAGCTCTACACCGACTTCGGCATCTCCTTCATCTACATCACGCATGACCTGACCACGGCCTATCAGGTCAGCGAGAAAATCGTCGTCCTCTACCATGGCACCGTCGCTGAGGCGGGAGGCGTGGAGCAGGTCATCAAGGATCCGAAGCATCCATACACGCGAGAACTGATTCGCTCGATCCCCGTCCCCGATCCGGGCAGCGCCTGGATCGAGGAAGCCGTCGAGGAAAGGGATGTAGAGGTCCCCGACGCCGAGCTCCAGGGGTGTCGCTACGCACCGCGCTGTGTCCATGCGGAAGAACGTTGCACCCGAGTGCCTCCCCTCTATCGTCTCGATGATGGCCGCGTCGCCTCCTGCGTGTTGTACGACAAGCACGAAGCCCTGGCTGACGGCGACCTGACACAGATCATCGGCGCGCCCCAACAGAAAGACTGAACCGTATGCGGAAATGCCTGACGTTTGCCCTGCTGGCCCTCACCCTTGGTCTTGTCAGTTGTGGCGGCGACCAGAGCGGCGGCATTCCCCGCAACCGCACGTTCATCCTGGACTGTTCCTCCGAAGGTGATTGCGGCGGCCAGATCAAGGATTACAAGGCGTTCAACCCCTTTCTGCTGACAGGCATCACGAAGACCGGCTGGAACTTCCTTTTTGAGCCGCTCTACTTCTACAACGCCTACGCCGCCAAAGACAACATCATTCCGTGGATCGCCACAGGGCACGAGTACAACGACGACTACACCGAGATCACGGTTCATATCCGAGAGGGTGTCAAGTGGAGTGACGGCCAACCGTGGACGGCGCATGACCTGGTCTTCACGATCAACATGCTGAAGGACAATGCGCCGAAGCTCGGCTTTTCCACCGACATGCAGGCCTGGGTAGCAGAGGCGACTGCCGTAGACGACTACACGGCACACATCCAGCTGACAGCGTCCAACCCGCGCTTCATGTTCAGCTACTTCACCAACAATTTCGACAACGGCATCCCCATCGTGCCGAAACACATTTGGGAGAATCAGAACCCCGAAGAGTTCACCAACTTCGACCTGGAGAAGGGCTGGCCCGTCGTTACCGGGCCCTACAGAATCAAGATCTCTGTACCGGAGCAACGTGTATGGGATCGCCGCGATGACTGGTGGGCGAAACAGATCGGTTTCAAGGAACTGCCCAAGGTGGAACGGCTCATCTATCTGCCCTACATGGAGGGCACGAAGCGCGTCCAGAACCTGATCAACAACAACATGGACATCAGCCTGGATCTGCGGCCGCCAAACATCCAGTCGATCCTCGATGCCAATCCCAATGTGACGACCTTCAGCGGCCGGGAGCTTCCCCACGGGTATCTCGACTGGTGGCCGATCTGCCTCGGATTCAACAATCTCGAGGCGCCCTTCAGCGACCCCGAAATCCGCCGGGCCATCAACTACGCCATCGATCGTGAGCAGCTCGTGGCCATCGGCTGGCAGGGCGCCGGTTCGTATTCGCTCCTGCCGCTGCCGGACTTCCCGCCGATCCGCGCCTACACCGACCAGATCCAGGATCTGGTCGAGAAGTACGAGATCGGTGTGCACGACCTGTCGAAGTCCGCCGCGATCATGGAGCGCAAGGGCTGGCACCGCGACGCCGAGGGCTTCTGGGCCAAGGACGGCGAGCGCATGAAACTCGTCATCGACATCGGTGCGATTTTCAACGACATCACCCCGGTCCTTGTGGCGCAGTTGGAGCAGGCCGGCTTCGACGCCGATTTCCGCATGACGCCGGACTCCAACACCCGTATGGCGCAGGGCACGGCCAGAGCCTTCCTCTTCGGCAATGGTGGGTCGGTGCGCGATCCCTACTTCACCCTGCGGCTCTACCACAGTCGCTTCGTGCAACCCACAGGCACACACGCCGAACGTTTCTGGCGCTGGTCGAACCCCGAGTATGACCGCATCGTCGACCAGATGGGCAAGACCTCACCGGATGACCCCGCCCTGCAGGGCCTGTTCCGGGATGCCATGGAGATCTGGTTGCGCGAACTGCCGTCGATTCCGCTGGTCCAGTGGTATCACCGCATTCCCCACAACCAGACCTACTGGACCCATTGGCCGAGCCTGGAGGATCCGTACATCAACACCGCATACTGGCACAACACCTTCCTGCTGTTGCTGCTGGGCCTCGAGCCAACCGACGCCATCGGCACCTGAGGCGGCCCGTGCGGGCGCCGGTCTTCTGTCGCTCTCTGCTGCTGCTGTTTGTCCTGGCAGACGGTCTGGCGGCGCTGCCAGCGATCGAAGCGATCCAGGCCAGCAGCGATACGGTTCATCGGTTCGGGAAATTCGAACTCACAGCCGAGATCCGGGCTGCCTACGAGAACGCCTACGATTTTGACGAAGTCAGCGTGTTCGTGGCCTTCACTGCTCCATCCGGCACGACAACAAAGGTCGACGGATTCCATGTCGATGGCACCACGGGTGCCGGGGTGTGGGTCGTGCGTTTTGCCCCCACCGAACCGGGTCAATGGAGTTATGCGCTGTCGATTCATGACAGCACCGGAACGGTGTCGGCGACACCTGGTGCCTTTACCTGCATTGCTGGCGACAACCCCGGCTTCCTCCGCACCACACCGAATGCCTACCTGCGCTTCGACGACGGCACGCAGTACTTCGCCATCGGTGAGAACATCGGCTGGGGCTCCTTCACCGATCCTGTCACCGACTACCGGCGCTGGCTCGACGATCTGTCCGACCATCGCGGCAATTACATGCGTACGTGGATGGCGTCCTGGGGTTTCGCCCTCGAATGGCAGGACACAGGCCTTGGCAGGTACGCAGAACGCGAGTATCGAGCGCAGCAGCTTGATCAGGTGCTCGAACTGGCCAGCGAACGCGGCATCTATGTCCAGCTTGTGCTGAACAATCATGGGCAGGTGTCGACACGGGTAAACCCCGAGTGGCAGAACAATCCCTACAACGTCGCCAATGGTGGCCCCTGCCAGAACACCTGGGACTTCTTCACCGATGCCACCGCCCGGGACCTGTTCAAGCGACGACTGCGCTACATTGTCGCCCGCTGGGGCTACGCCCCCAACATCCTGGCGTGGGAGTTGTTCAACGAGGTCGATCTCACCGACGACTATCCGCAGCATGCCGAGGACATCGCCCGGTGGCATAAGGAGATGGCCGCCGAGCTTGTGCGCCTGGATATCAACCGGCATCTCGTGACAACCAGCTTTTCCGGCAATGCCGCCAGCGGCGGTGTGACATCGGCCGACTCGATCTGGCGCCTCACAGATCTCGACCTGACGCAGACGCACTACTACGGCCTCGACACGGACGCGTTGCGAGTGCAGCGAGACCTGGTGCAGGAGCAACATCAGGCCTTCGGCAAACCGGCCATGATCGGTGAATTCTGTTTCACCGATGCCGCCATGGCCCGCAGCAGCGACCCAGACGGCATCTACCTGCACAACTCACTGTGGGCTTCCGCCTTCTCCGGGGCCATGGGCGCGGCGGCCATCTGGTGGTGGGACAGCTACATCGAGCCTCTGGATCTGTACTTCCACTTCGAGCCCCTCGCCCTGTTCTTCGCCGCTCTGGACCTGCCGGCGGAGGACTTCCGCGCCCGCGTCGTGCGCGCCGGTTCCGCCGCCGCTGAGGATCTGGAGGCCAGGCCCGGCATTGGCCTGCGTCGCGCCTCTGTTGCGGCCTTCGAAGTCTCTCCTGCGGGCGTCATCACACCGAGCCCGGTGCAGGCGGGCCGCTACCTCTTCGGCGCCGAAGAGGTGGACCGACGCAATCCACCGACCTTCTTCGTGGACTACGCTCAGCCCGGCGAGTTTCACCTGGATACCGGTTCCGCCCTGGAGGGCGCACCGCGACTGACGGTGTGGCTCGACGGCAGGCGCGTCTTCGACGTCGAGGCCGTGGCAGATGATCACTTCGTTGTCCCCGTGCCGCTGGGCCCACATGCGATTCGGGTGGAGAACTCCGGATCCGGATACATCCGTATCACCAGCTACAACTTCGCCGACTATGTCCCGACGGTCCTCAGCTTTGCCCTGCAGGGACAACAGACGATTGCCGGCTGGCTGCAGAACAAGAAGTACAACTGGCGCGATGTGTTGGCCGCCGGGCCACCCCCCATCGTCGAACAGGCTGTTGTCAGGATTGATGATCTTGCCTTGCATGGCGACTACCGCGTCGAGTGGCTCGACCCCCTGAACGGCCAGCAGCTGCAGTCGAACAAGGTTTCTTCCACGGAGGGTAGCCTCACCCTCGAGACGCCCCCGTTTTCGTGGGATCTCGCCTACCGGATCCGCTATTTGGGTGCGGCGACGGCCGTGACCGACCTGGATACCTCTGCCGACGCAGGCCCAGAGGCTTTCGCCCTCAGCCAGAACTACCCGAATCCATTCAACAGCAGCACCGTGATCCGCTACCAGCTGCCGCAGCCGATGGCCGTCGACCTGCATATCCACGATCTGCTCGGACAGCGAGTGGCAACGCTGGTGCAGGGCCTGCAGCCTTCGGGTTCAGCGCAGGTCATCTGGCAGGGTGTGGACGATCGACGCGTGCCTGTGAGTTCGGGCAGTTACTTCTACGTGCTGAGTGCCGGCACCTACAGCGCCCGTGGCAGGATGACGTTGCTCAGGTAACGGGACCCACTCGGCCATCGCCCCGCGGATCTTCGTGGTCCTGGCCTTTGCCGACTAGCGTTTGCCGAACTCGCGCGTGACGCTTTGGCCGGCGCTGCCGCCGCCTGGCAGGACAAGGACCAGTTGCGAACCGCCGCCCAGCAGATCAACCACACCCTCGCCGCTGAGTTTCTGCGACAGCTGGAGGGTCAGATCGGCTGCTGCATTCAGCGGGTTCGCCGCCGACAGAACCAGTCTGTCCCCCGCTTCGCGCAGCAACAGCAGGCACGCCTGGTCCGCGGCGATTGTGCCGTGTGGGCCGAGATCAGCGCTGCCCGCCTCGTAGAACACGATCCCGGTCAGACCCAGATTCGCTTCCCGTACGACCTGCAGCGACGCCGTGTTGGCGATCAGTTCGATGACCGGCGACTGCCCACGTTGCACATCCGCCAGTGCCAGAGTTGGCGCCACGACATATGCATAGGCGGCACTCTGCGGTGTGCTGCCATGGTCCAGCCATAGAGTGAAGAGATCGTGAGAGATCGGCTCTGCGGAGGCGCTGCGGCTGATGTCATGCCAGCTGCCCGTGGCGGTCCCCTGGTGCAGATGTAATCGGCCCCCTGCAAGATCGAAATAGGTGATCCCGTCGTGATGGACCCAGTCCCGACCTTCGCTCTGCCCTTGCGTGACCTGCCCTGCGAGGAAACACTGATTGATCGTTGTATGTACGGAGTGCCCTGAGCTGTCGCTGACACCGGCTCCGAGAGCGACGATCTGATCCCCCAGAAAGAACCAGCTCTTGCGGGCTCTCAGGCTATCACGCTCAAAATCCACAGCTGCCAGGCCATGGGTGCCATCACTGACGCCACCGGCGAAAGCGCGGCTGCCGGGTCGACAGAGCTCGCCACTCAGCTCGGGCGTCTGCACGACGGTTGTGCCTGGTACATGCTGCCAGTCCCAGACGGGAAAGATGTCGCTGTACTCCAGCCCCGTTCGACTGAAAAAGGTGCATCCGTCGGCGATATGATGGCTGCGCAGGGCCTCACCATTGTGGGGACGGTCGGTGTTGAGCAGGCGGCTGGAGTAGAATCGCGCCGAGGCGTAGAACGCCGGGCGCTGCACCACAGAGATGTCGCCGCGCCAGAAGTGTCGGTGGCCGGACAGTTGCGGCGCCTGTCCCGACAGTCGGTCCCGCATGGTCCGCAGTTCCTCTTCGCGACCGGTCGGTACCTGCAGGAGATGTTCGGTCACAGCTTCCAGGTAGCCGGCGTTGTGACCGGCACGTGCGATCTCCCGGCCGATCGTGCCGTAGTCCTGCCAGCGACCGCGGGTGAACCACTGGTGGCCATCGAGCACGAGCGCCGTCAGTAGATCGATCTTTTCCTGTGAAAAGGCGAAGCGAGTTCCGCGCAGCAGCGCCGCGATGCGGGCGCCGTCGCTGGCAAAGCCGGCGCCATAGCCATGATTGTAGAGGCAGGCACCGTGCTGATGGAAACTCCCATCGATCTGGACGCCCTCCGCTTCGGTGATGACGATCTCAGCGGCAATGCGGTCATAGGCGGCCTGCACCAGGTCACCATCCCCTTGCAGCAGGCCTCTCTGCGCCGTGATGTCGGCGAGCCAGACCAGATTCTGGCCGGTCTTTTCCAGTTTGGCTCGAGCCAGGATCGCCGCACCCAGGTTCCGTTGCACCGCCGTCAGTTCCGCATCCAGCAACAACAGCGTCGGCGCCAGCAGGCGTGGCACACCAATGTCGTTGTGCCACCAATTCGGATTGCGGTAGTCGCACGTGAGCCAGTGATCGAGCGCGGCGAGGGCAGCAGGGCGCAGGGAGTCCTGCCCGACCGCTACGGCGCGGGCCAGCAGTTGCAGATTGTGCAGGTGCCGGGACGTGGCCCAGTTGGCAGGCTCCTGGTCGGCGTAGTCAACCGAAGGCCACTGACCGTTGATGAGTTCGGCGGACAACCGCTGGGCCTGCGCCGTATCGACGCTGCGGAGCAAGGGTTCCAGCAGGCGCTGGCGAATCGTCATCAGGTCTGCATCGGGATCAGGCATGGCTGCGTTCCCCGCAATGTGAAGTGTGAGGCAAAGCAGCACGACCAGTCCCACATGCACGGTTCAAATCATGACTCAACCTGACGGGGCCGGCTCGGAGCAGATGCGTGGCAGGCACAGATGCTGGAGCCCGGCTCACCGGGGCGCATCGCGTTCCGCCCCGAAGGCGCGCATGTAGACCTTGGTGCGCTCGTTGAGAACACCGTAGAAGCCACGCGTCTCTGCATCCTCGTGGTCACGCCAGAACGTAGCCGGGATCCCCGAATCATTGGCCAGCGGTGCACGGGCACGGTGGCCATAGTAGATCTGCGCCGTGCGACGTTCGTGCGACGTTGGGCGGGTGGTGGCTGTATGCAGGACCGAGACGTTGAACAGGGCGCAGGTCCCGGCGGGGCCGTGCAGATCGTAGACCCCACCCCGTGCCAGCTGCTCGTCGTTGTTCTCCAGCACCGGTTGCTGCATCGATTCGGGCGACAGGGAGAAACAGTGGGTGCCTTCGTCGACGTCAGAGAAGTACGTGATGAGCTGGATGTAATCCATGCGCAGGGGGTGCTCGTGCCAGTGGGGCTTGTCGCGGTGCCAACCTTGATGCAGCGCCCCCTCATACGCTCGCATGGAACGGAGGCCGATCTCGCCGAAGCACAGAGGCCCGCCCATAAGCTCTTCGATGATGGGAAAAAGGCGAGGGTGCCGGATCAGTTCATCTAACTTCGGCGTCGTCAGCAACGCATCGTAGTTGGCGTGCTGGTGGTGGCCGTAGGGATGCCAGAAGTAGGGATACTGCTTGCGGTCGGCAGCAAACAGATCGTTGAAGGATTCGACTTCGTCGTCCTCGAGGACTTTTCCCAGGTTGATGAAACCGTTCTGTTGAAAGAAATGTCTCTGCTCATCATTCATGGTTGTGCTCCTGCTCCTGGATGGGTCCGGCGGGCAGGCTGAAGAGGAGACCGGCGACTCGATTGCCGTCGTAGCGCGGATCGGTCTCCGGTTCACAGATGTTCAGGCTGAAATCGTACCCACCTCGATTCTGCTCGGCACGCACCACAACGGTGTTGCTGCCGGCATGGATCTGCACGGGCTTTCTGTCATTGGGCAATCGGTGTCGGCGTCGCCCCTCGTACTCGTACACCAGGGCGCCGTTGATCCAGACCTTCATACCTTCGTCCGACCCGAGCCACAGCTCCGCGCTCTGTGCCTTCACGGCCTCAAATTGAGCGTAGGCATAGACCACGCATTCGGCCGGGTCATCAAAGTGCTTGTCCAGATCGATGCGATCATCATGGAAGTAGACCCCCGCCGACCAGCCATCCTGGCCGGCGTGGACGGCAGGATTCGTTATGTCGATGAGCTCCTCGCCCGCTTGCAGTTGCTCTTTGTCGAAGGGCCCCTGCAGCAGCCAGGTCCGATTCCCCTGACCATAATGACCAGCCCCGTCATCCTTGGACGCCTTCTCAAAACGCACCGCCACCTGTGCCAGCGGGCTCCCCTTGACCTTGATCATCCTTGGGTCGCTCTGGCCGAGACCTTTGTGTGACGCCAGCGTCAGGTACTCCAGATCCGCCGGGTTCATGCCGATCAACTGCGCTGAAATGGCATCGGCTGCGACCACGTCGGCACTGGCAACAATCATGTTGAGACGTCGTGGATGGCCGCCGAACTTGTCCGTCTTGGCGCGCTCCATACACATGATCGCATCAACGAGGGCGAAATCGGGCTCGGTGGCGGCAATGACATCGGCGATGGTTTCGTCGATGATTTCGGTGTTGTGGGGAATGCCTGGATTGCCGCTTCGCGGCGGATACCCCGCCAGTTTCGGCCACCCGTACACCATCCCCGGAAAGACGCCGATGAAGTTCTTCATGGCATTGGTCATGTTGATCTGGTTGTGCACCTTGAGGACCGGCACAGTGATGAGAAAGTCGTTCTCCAGGATCGCCAGCGGCAACGTCCACTTGTCGCGGGCATAACCACCATCCGGTACTGAGACCTCCGCCACTTCGTCGAAGTTCAGATCGAGGATATCCAGATGGATGCCCTTCAGGTCCGGATCCTGCAGCAGTTGCCGGTAACCGGCGATGGCGAAACCATCGGCTCGCTCGACGTCCGCACGGACCTGCACTTCGGGGCTGTCCGGTGGAATCCATTCCGCCGGCCCCTCAGCGATGGTAATCCGTACGCCGGGCACGGTCTCGGCGACGATCTGGATCAACGCCTTGACGACCCGCCAGTCGGTGATGACACCTGATCCCTGTTCCCGTAACTCGACGATGTTGACCTTGATGACAACCCACTCCGCGTCCTGTGGGATCCGGTACGCCAGCCCGCCTGCCATGTCGACAGCGTGGCGCACCATCGCCGCCACCTGTGCCTCGGTCAACGTCGCGTCCGGTGGCGCCGGGTTCGCCAAACCCTCGAAGTCAGAGCGGATGAGCCCAACCACGGACAGGCCGGGCCTGGTTGCCGCCGACACACCGTCGACCAGTCCCGGTTCCTCGTCAAAACCGACAGTCGTGGTCAGACAGATCATCACCAGGACCCATCCGTGCAAACGACAGCCTCTGCTACCCATCATGCGGTGATCTTTCCTGATTTCTGTGGTGATATGCACACCGGCATCGGGTTCATGGGGACTGACGGCAGGAGCACGTTTGGTGGGATCGAGGCCGACGCGCCAGCAGTGGTCTGATGCACCTTGTAGCGGTCCGATCAGCGCCCACCTTGGCAGGGCGTAATATATGCACACAGCCGATTCCCCACTGAGACCAGCATCCGGGAGCACGCTCCATGTCGATTTCACCGGACCCGATGGCGATGGCCCGCAGGATGGCACGATGAGAATCGAACGTATCGAACTTTCCGTATTCGAGACCCGGACCAATACGGGGCGCTTCGATCTGCAGCAGATCGATGCCGCCCCCGGGCACAAACGCTGGGTGCGACGCAGTCACCCCACGCCACCCGGGGAAATCCACGTGCTGCACGTGTGCACCGCCGACGGTGTCGAGGGCATGTGCACCGTCGGCGACGCCCGCTACACAACCATGCGTATCGAGGATCTGCAACAGCTGCGTGTTCTCGCCATCGGCGAGGACCCACTGGCCCGTGAGCGCCTCTTCGACAAGATGCATGCTGCCACACGCGGCATGTTCACCCTCATGGGTTGGTTTGGTGCCTTCGACAACTGTCTGTGGGACATTGCTGGCAAGGTCGCCGAGCAACCCGTGTGTGAACTGATCGGACGTGTTCGCCCGAGCTGTCCCGCGTACTACAACTTTGGTGGAGCCAGCCCGGAGGCTGCAGTGGCCGACGCGCTGCAGGCGCGGGATCAGGGGTTTGTGGCGCTCAAGGACCACTTCCTTGGGACGGGGCAGCAGAACGTGGACTGGTTCCGTGCCACTCGCGCCGCCGTGGGCCAGGAGCCCGTTCTGCTGCATGATGCAGCCAGCTGCAGCTACCACTTTGAGGAAGCTCTGGCCGTGGGCAAGGTGCTGGAAGAGCTCGGCTACGGCTGGTTCGAAGAGCCTCTGGCCGATCGGGATCTGCCGGCGCTTCAGCGTCTGTGTGAGTTGCTGGAGATTCCGCTGCTGGCGCCGGAAACGATGATGAACGACTTCGAACTCAGCCAGGTATGGCTGCGTTCCGGGGCCGTTGACATGTTGCGGGTGAACGCCCGGCACGGCATGACCATGATGTTGCGTCTGGCCCGACTGGCCGATGAACTGGGCACGACGATCGAGGCCAATGGCCCCGGAGGTCTCTTTGGCCTCGTGCACGCACACCTGGTCTGCTGTGTCGAAAACACGACCTACTACGAGTACTTTCCCGGAGGCTCACGGGACGAAATTGGCAAGGAGATCGGCCTGCTGAATCCGGCCGTGCCCGAGCAAGGCTCGATCAACGCCCCCGACCTGCCCGGTTGGGGAGCCCAGTGGGATCGCGCCTACTTCGAACGAACGCGTGTGGCCGTGCGCTGAGTACCTACCTTGCGGGCGCCCCCGCCTTCACTCGCGCCCAGTCCTGCGGCTCGACGACCGTTGCCGCAGCTGCAAAGACCAGCCAGCCGAAGCGATCCGGCCGATGGAAGTCAGTGACACCCACAGGGCTCCAGGCGCTGGCCTCGGCGGCGGTGATGGCGCCGTCGGCGCGGATGCGCTCGAAGCGATAGAGATTGAGACGCCAGCGATCACCCGGTTGCGGCGGCAGGGATTGCCCGTTCATGACGTCGAGCAGCTCTGTCGCCAGCGCCGTCCATGGCAGGGCCATTTCCACGCGCCAGCCATCGTCGGCGTCGCTGCTGTCGTTCAAGGTTCCGTCGATGGCGATGGCAGAGAAAAACTCCGGATCCCATTGAGCAAAGCCACGGCCGCCGTCGGCCCAGGGCCGAGATAACAGCAGATCGAAGATCGTGTTCAGTGGATTGATCTCGATCTCGGCGTAGTTCAATCCGTCCCCATCGGGGTCGATGAAGATCTCTACGACCTCCTCCTCATAGAGTTGATCATCGCGGTTGCTGTACGTTGACCAGACATCGGCGTCTGCCATGGTGAACAGGAAGTACAGATTGTCCTCGTCCCAGAGGATCTTCGCCGTCGTCGGCCGACTGTGCTGCCCCCCGGCCAGATCCTCGACGTCGACAAGATGCAGTTCCGGCGCGTGGGTCCAGGCGAGATCACCGCCATTGCCATCAATCTCTGGTGCCTCTGCAGCTCTGACACATTGGTACGCAGGGGCCTCCTGCGCGACCCCGCCGCCTGCCATCAGCAGGCACGTGAGCAATGCTGTACGGATTCGTATCATGGCCAATCCCTTCACTTGAGCAGCGTGAGTTGTCGCGTGTGTTCGCTCGCACCGGCCCGCAATCGAACCAGATAGACGCCGCTGCCCAGGGGGCGCCCCCCATCATCGGTACCCTCCCAGGTGGCTGCGAAGTGTCCCGCGGGCTGTTGCTGCTGCTGAAGCAGATGACGGATGGCCTGCCCCGCAGCGTTGTAGATCGTCAGTTCCACAACTGTTGCCGTGGCCAGACTGTAGTGGATCGTCGTGGACGGGTTGAACGGGTTCGGGTAGCTGTAGTCGAGGGAGAACTGCTCCGGCGTGCCAGCCTCGGTCCGCTCGGTGACGGCTGTCATGGTCGACGCCGGAAGACGGATCTCCCAGAGAGAGCGCGGCTGCTCATCCAGCCACGGCGGCTGAAACTCGATCACGTAGATGTGGTTCCCGACGATCTCAGCATCGATGGGGGCACGAAACCCGCCGACGAGCCGTGTCACCTGAACCTGATACTCCCCACCGATTTTGGTCAGATCCAGATGCAGCAGATCCTCATCCGGATCGCGGAAAGGGATGCCGAACTCGCGAACGATGGCATCGCCGATGTTGAGCACAAAGCCGTCGCCGCGAAATTCGGGTGCCAGAGCCCCCGCAACATCGAAGACCAGACCCAGAGGCGATCTGTGCGGCGTGAAAGTACCCAGAGTGATGCCCTCGTCGCTGGCATCGCGGATCTCGCCAGTCTGCTCGTCGCGGAAGCGATCGGCATCGGGACCCACGTTGGGCACCGGATCCGTCAACTGTGCGGGTGGCGGCGGAAAGTCCGGATCATTGCGATAGAAGCCACGGTCGATGACAAACCCGGGCGGCAGATGGACGTCTGTCGTCGGGTCGTACGCCGGATTCCGTTGCGGGTTGTCCTCGGTACCCATGCGCCAGGGAAAACCGAAATGATGCCCCTGGCGCAGCCAGTTCAGTTCCTCTGCCATGTCCCGATCCGGGTCATTGTCGACGCCGAACAGATCACCATTGCCGGCGAACGCCAGGTCGAAGTTGTTGCGCAGCCCTTTGCAGAAGACGTAGCCGCTGGCGGCGAGGGCGGCGTCATCGTTGCGCAGCAGGATATCCTGCCCGTCGACGGGCAGACGGAAGATGGTGTTTGACAGGGGCAGCTCCCGCAGGCCCGGATACTTGTTGCGGTTGGTCTGCACTTCGCCGTGGTCGGTGCGCGATCCGTTGGCGACGAAGAGGAAACGGTTGTCGGGGCTGACAGCCAGGGTGTTGAAAGCGTGGTCGTCGTTGGCTGCACCGTTGAGCGGATAGGGTTCGGTCTGCATCAGCGTCGTCCAGTCGCGGCCACCGTCGGCGTTGAGCCGGCCCCGAACGACGCGGGCGATGGCCGTCGTGCCCGAGCGGCTGGTGCCGAGCACGAAGAACGTACCCTGCTGGGTGATGGCAAAGCCGATGCCGGAACTGGAATTGATCCCGTGGTCTGCCGCCGTGTAGACCATCGCGGACGTGCCCGCCTCCAGATCGACTCGCGAGATGGTGCCATCCTGTGTGATCAGGTAGAGGAGCCCATCCTGCGGATTGTGCACAATGCGGATGTCGGCGCCGGAGATCTGCAGGACCCGCCGCACAGTGATGTCATCACGCAGGGGCAACGGGTCGGCGACCGACACTCCGGCAGAGAGAAGGGTCAGCAGCACCAGCGTGGCGGCTGTGCGGTTATCCATGGGAATCAGTTTTCCTGGTTTGGGCGAGTTGCGATGGGTGGGTCCTTCAGATAGAACCGACGCCATCGGACTTGGTCAAGACAGCAATTGTTGCCCATTCCGCCATCGATTAAGCTTGCAGGACGGAATGTTCACAATGGAGGCGAAGGTGACGATCAACAACGGTAGCGGGAAATATCTGGCGCCCATGCTTTTGGCGCTGATGCTCATGGCACTGGCGCTTGTCAGTTGTGGCGGCGCGGATCAGGGGGGCGACAAGCGCCTCAAGCTCGCGGGCATCGTCTTTCAGGAGGACCAGTTTTTCCGCCTGATACAGTTCGGCATGCAACACGCCGCCGATAGCGCCGGCGTCGAACTGCTGCTGGCCAACAGCGACGGCAAACCGGACAAAGAGATCCAGCTGGTCAATACGTACGTCACGCGCAAGGTCGATGCCATTGTCATCTCGCCGCTCAGCGCCACAGCTTCGGTGACGGCGTTGAAACGGGCGCGCGAACAGGACGTCGCCGTTGTGACGTACAACTCCGCCGTGCAAGGTGATATCGCCGTCGCCCATATCGAGAGCGACCAGAGCGATCTGGGCCGGCAGACCGGCCAGGTCGCCCGCCGCTATATCGAGGAGAGACTCGGCGGTAAGGCCAAGGTGGCTGTGCTGGCCTTCAAGTCGCAATTGCCAGAGTCCAGTAACGGCCGACGCAACGGCTTCGTCGAGGAAGTGGCCAAACTGCCTGGCGTCGAAATCGTCGCCGAACAGGATGCATGGTTGGCGGAAATGGCCATCAAGAAGGTCGGCGACATTCTTACGGCCAACCCGGACCTCGACATCCTCTGGGCCGCCAACGAGGGTGGCACCGTCGGCGCCGTGATGGCCGTCAAGAATGCCGGCAAGGGCGAGCAGGTGGCCGTATTCGGCACGGATACGAGCGCGCAGCTCATCGACTTCCTGCTCTCCGGCGATGGCATTCTGCAGGCGATCACCGGCCAGCAGCCCTTTGCCATCGGCTCGAGTGCCGTGCGCACTGCATTGACGGCACTCAAGGGCGGGCATGTCGCCGCGACCGTATCGATGGCCGGTGTGCTGCTGCGGCGGGATGCGCCCGAAGAGATCCACGCCTTCCGGGCGGAATTGACCCGGCTCATGGCCCAGGGCGACTGATACAACCCGCCACCATGACCGACTACAAACTCGCAACCCGCAGGTTGTGCAAGCAGTATCCGGGCACCACCGCGCTGGCGGATATGTCCGTCGGTTTCGCCGGCGGCGAAGTACACGCCCTCATCGGCAAGAACGGTGCGGGCAAGAGCACTCTGGTGAAGATGCTCGCCGGCTCGGTACAACCAACGTCCGGCGCAATCCTGGTCGATGGCGTGCAGGTTTCCCTGCCCACACCAGCGGCTGCCTTCCGGCACGGCATCGCCATCGTCTACCAGGAGCTGAGCCTGATCCCCAGCCTGACGGTGACGGAAAACATTCTGCTCGGGCGTCTGCCACAGCGCGGACCCTTCATCGACTGGCCCGCCGCGCATGCGCGGGCGCGAGCCGTGCTGGCCGACATGGAGATCGACATCGACGTACGCGCCCGCGTCGGTGACCTCGGCGTGGCCAAACAGCAGGTCGTGGAGATCGCCAAAGCCATGTCGACTGAGCCGGCAGCACTCATGCTGGACGAACCTACGTCGGCTCTGGCCCGGCACGAGACGGGCCGCCTTTTTACCCTGATCCGCCGGCTCGCCGAGCGTGGTGTGGCCGTGATCTACATCTCTCACCGCCTGCAGGAACTGCACCAGATCGCTGATCGTGTGACCGTCCTGCGCGACGGCCATCACATCGGTACAAAAGCCATGCCAGATACATCGGCTGCCGATATCGTCCACATGATGTTCGGCGAAGTGGTGCAGCGTGAACGCCCGGCCGATCTGTGTGTCGGCTCCGCCTGTGCCCTGCGCGTGCAGGACCTGACACGAGCCGGCGCCTTCGAGGCCATCGACTTCACGCTGCACGAGGGTGAAATCCTGGGACTGGCGGGTATGCTCGGCGCGGGCCGCACGGAATTGCTCAGGAGTATCTTCGGGGCTGAGAGCTTTGACAGCGGCCGGATCGAGGTGGCAGGACAAGCGCTTGCCGCACCAACACCCATGCTCATGAAGAAGCACGGTCTGGCCTTCACCCCGGAGAATCGCAAGGAAGAGGCCCTCGTCCAGCGGCACAGCATCCGCGCCAATATGTGTCTCGCCGGCATGGGTCGCATGGCGCGTGGCCTGTTCACGTCTCGTGCGCTGGAGCAACCACATGTCGACACGCAGGTCGAGCGTCTGCGCATCAAGGTTTCCAGCACCGAGAACCCCGTCGCCGCCCTCAGCGGCGGCAACCAGCAGAAGGTCGTCATCGGCAACTGGCTCAACAATCAGCCTCGCATCATGCTCTTCGATGAGCCGACGCGCGGCATCGACGTGCAGGCGAAACAGCAGATCTTCCAGGTCATGTGGGATCTGAGCCGCGACGGCATCGCCTCCATCTTTGTGTCGACGGAACTGGAGGAACTGGTCGAAGTCTGCCATCGCATTCTCATCATGCAGGGCGGCCGCATCGTTGCTGCCGTGCGCCCCGAAGATATCACTGCCGATGAGCTCTACGTGCGCTGCATGGAGACGCCGGGAGTCGATCATGTCAGTTGATGCCGTGCAACAGTGGCTCAAGCGCTCCGTTATGGAGTTGGTATTGCTGGTGCTCTGTGTGCTGCTGGCGTTCCATGCCGATGGTTTCTTCACCCTGGGCAACCTGCTCAACGTCCTGCGCAATGTGTCGATGCAGGGCATCATCGCTTTCGGCATGACGATGGTCATCATCTCGGGTGAGATCGACCTGAGCGTGGGGTCCGCCGTCGCCTTCGCCGGTTGCCTGACGGCCTATCTCTTCGAGGCCGGGTCCGCCTGGGGTCTGGGCGTCGCCCCGGCCCTGATCATGGCCATTCTCGGCGCCCTGGTCATCGGCGCCGGGATCGGCGCCCTCAGCGGCGTGATCCGCGTGCGCTTTGGTGTGCCAACCTTCATTACAACACTGGCATGGATGACGGTGCTGACCGGCGCCGCACAACTCATCACCGGCGGCTTTCCGCTGACCCCCTTTCCGGAGGGGTACAATTTCCTCGGCGGCGGCTATCTGTTGGGCGTGCCCTTCCCTGCCATCATCTTTCTCTTCGTGTTCATCGCCACACATGTGCTGATGGGCTATACGACCTTCGGTCGTGCGATCTACGCGGTCGGTGGCAATGCCGAGGCGGCGCGGCTCAGCGGCATAGATGTGGGCCGCATCAAGATCAGCGTCATGGCCATCGTCGCAGTGCTGGCAGCACTGGCGGGGATCATGCAATCGGCGGAGATCATGTCAGGCTCAGCCAGCACAGCACGGGGCTGGGAGCTGAACGTGATCGCTGCCGTCATCATCGGTGGCACGAGCCTGATGGGTGGCGAGGGCCGCATCCGTGGCACGCTGGTGGGCGTCGTGTTTCTCGGCATCCTCGTCAATGGCATGACGTTGATGAACATCAACGAGTACTGGCAACACGTCGTCAGCGGGGCGCTGATTCTGAGCGCGGTACTCATCAATCGCGCCAATAACAGCGACTGACGGGACCTGGCTTGCCACAGGCGGGTGTCCGGACCTTACGTCAACAGGAACGACACACCGCCCCACGATCAAACAGAAGGCAGGACACAATGCAGGTGACCGATACACACGCTCACATTTTCAGTGATGATCTGCAACGCTACCCGGTGCTGGCGAGTGCCGGCGCTCGCCCACCGGGGATCGGCACGGTCCCCCATCTCCAGCAACAGATGGCCGCTGCCGGCGTGCACCGTGTTGTCGCCATTCACACCAGCATGACCTACGGTTTTGACAACCGCTTCCTCATCGATTCGGCTCGGGCCAACGCCCCATGGATGGCGGGCGTCTGCACGCTGCACCCGGAGGACCCGAAAAGCCCCGACCTGCTGCGCACGCTCGTGCGCGACTGCAATGTGCGTGGCATGCGCAGCGTGCCGGCGGGACAGCCGGAAAGACACCTCGACTACACTGTGGAGAAGCACCTCAACCATCCCGGCGTCGATGCGCTCTGGAACACCGCTGAGGAACTCGGCATCGTCATCAACGTCCTCATCAAGCTGGCTCTGGCCGACGAACTGGAGATCATGCTGCAGAAACACCCGAATCTCCCCGTGGTCCTCGATCACTGCATGTTCGTTCACGGCGATGATGGGATGCAGGGCGAG
>CALFPI010000314.1 GCA_937919035.1 uncultured Gemmatimonadaceae bacterium | reverse complement strand
ATCTCAAGTTCCGGGTCGACGGGAGCCTCGTATCGATCGGAAACCCCGGTGAAATTTGGGATCTGACCGGCACGTGCCTTCTTGTAGAGCCCCTTGGGATCGCGCTGTTCGCACAGTTCAAGCGGAGTGTTGACGAAAACTTCCAGAAAATCACCGCTGCCAAGCAGGGCACGAATGTTGTCTCTGTCGGCTCTGTAGGGGCTGACGAAACTGGACAGTGTGACGAAACCTGCGTCGGCAAACAACCTGGCGACCTCACCGATGCGGCGAATGTTCTCTGCACGATCGCCGGCAGAGAACCCCAGATCGGCATTCAGGCCGTGGCGGATATTGTCTCCGTCGAGGACGTAGGCCAGGCGGCTGCGTGCGGCAAGGGCGTGTTCGACGGTGAAGGCGATGGTGCTCTTGCCGGAGCCGGAGAGCCCGGTAAACCAGATCACGACGCCTTTCTGGTTCAGCAGGGCCTCGCGCCGCGAACGGTCAACATGGCCCTCGTGCCAGAGGATGTTGTTGTCTTCGTCGCCCTTTGCCAACAGCTACCCCCTGACCGAGCCCCGTACCCGCGATGTCATGCTAACTCATTGAGAACAAAGGAAATTAGGGAAGGTCTCTGAAAGGTCAAGGGAGGGAACCGTCAGGGACAGAAGACCAGATCAAACCCGGATCAGTCCTCGAGAACATCCTGGTCGACGTTAGCCACCAGCGTGCCCGTGTCCTGGCCGGCACAGATCCGTTGGCTGGTGCCCTTTTCGTCGAAGTCGAAGACGTGGATCGGCAGGTTGTGATCACGCGCGAGGATGATCGCTGTCTGGTCGATGACGGTCAGATTGTTGGTCAGAATTGTGCTGTAGTTCATGCGCTGGTACATGCGGGCCGATGGAGTGGTCCGCGGATCGGCTGTGAAGATGCCCCGCGCCTTGTTCTTGGCAAAGAGGATGGCATCGGCCCGGGTTTCAAGCGAACGCTGTGCAGCAGTGTAGTCCGTCGTCACATAGGGCTGCCCCGTGCCGGCGGCGAAGATCACGATATAGCCCTTTTCCAGGTGGTGTATGGCCCGCAGGCGGATAAAGGGCTCGGCGACGGTGTTGATCTCGATCGAGGTCATGACTCGCACTTCGACCTTGCCATCGGACTTGCCCGTGAGCACGCCACGCAGCAGCAAGCTGTTCACCACCGTTCCCATCATACCGATATTGTCGGCTTCGGCCCGCTCGATGCCCCACTGGGACGCAACACCGCCGCGAAAGATGTTGCCTCCACCAATAACTACCGATACCTGCACGCCACAAGCGTGCAGCCCCAGAATTTCGTCGGCGATGTGTTCCAGAGAATCCGGATTGAAACCGAAATCATCATCACCGGATACTGCCTCACCACTGAGCTTGAGGGTAACCCGCTGGTACCGCATCCACGTTTCCTTCCTGGTCACAAAAAAAGCCGCCTCAGAGGAGGCGGCTTTTGACGATGGTTTGCGCATCGGGATGTCGCTTCACCAGGTCATCGACCTGGCGCGAAAACGCATCCACCTGCGGGCCGGCAAGCCCTATGAAGTCAGCGCTGTGCGAGAGGATATCGGCGATCTCAGCCATCGAGAGCGGCACGCGGGCATCCTCACCCAGTCGATGGGACAGGTCGTTATCAATGGCGCCGGCCCGCATCGCCAACGCTGCGGCAACGGCATGTTCCTTGATGGCCTCGTGGACCTGTTCGCGCCCGCCACCCCGGCGTACGGCTTCCATCAGCAGGGTGGTTGTCGCCAGAAACGGCATGTAGCGTTCCAGTTCGCGGGCCAGAACTGCTTCGTAGACACCCATGTCATCGATGACATGCAGCGCTGTTTCCAGCATGCCATCGAAGGCGAAGAAACTATCTGGCAGCGCCACGCGACGCACGACCGAGCAGGATACATCCCCTTCGAACCACTGGTCACCCACGAGGCCGCCGACCATGTGCGCGTAACCGCCAAGAACGACCTGCAGGCCGTTGATGCGCTCGGTACTGCGCGTGTTCATCTTGTGTGGCATCGCTGATGAGCCCACCTGGCCCTTGGCAAAACCCTCGGTCGCAGTCTCAGTACCCGCCATCAGCCGGATCGTTCGCGCCAGGTTGGCAATGCCACCACCCAGCTGATAGAGACAGGTGATCACCTCGAAGTCCAGGCTGCGTGGATACACCTGGCCGACGATACCCAGCGGCTTTTCGAAACCCAGATGCTCGACGAAGCGTTCCTGCAGGGCAGTGACAGCTGCGGCATCGCCGTTGAACAGCGTCAACTGGTCCAGGCCAGTGCCCACAGCGCCCTGCAGCCCGCGCAGCGGGTAGGCAGCCACCAGATCCTCGAGGCGCCGCACGGCGACGATCATCTCCTGGCCGAACATCGCCAGTCGTTTGCCCATGGTCGTGGGCTGTGCCGCCGCATGGTGCGTGCGGGCAACGATCACAAGGTCACGCCATTCCACAGCCCGCTGCCGGAGTCGGTCGATGCAGTGTACGTACTTGGGTAACAGGAGTTTGAGCGACATCAGGACCTGATACTGCTCGACATTGTCTGTCAGGTCACGGCTCGTCATGCCCTTGTGCACATGTTCGAAGCCGGCGAGGGCACAGAACTCCTCGATGCGTGCCTTCACGTCGTGGCGGGTGAGCGCCTCGCGTTGACGAATCGAGTCGAGATTGACGTCGTCGAGATGGTCCTCATAGGCACGGATGGCGGCGGCCGGAACCTCGAGCCCGAGATCCCTCTGGGCCTTGAGGACGGCAACCCAAAGGCGCCGTTCGAGCCGAATTTTGCCTTCTTCGGACCACAATTGGCGTATGGCTGGGCCGGCGTAGCGGCTGGCCAGGACGTTGGGGGTCGAGTCCTGAGTCTGGTTCAAAAGTCCGTTGTCAGCAGAGGGTGATAGAGCATCTGTACCTGTTGCGGCAGGGCGATCATAGCATAAGGATTACTCGTCACAGTCGCCACGCTTTGTGCTACGCCAGGCGTTGACCCGGTCGGCCACGTCAATGAGGGGTGCCGTCCACAGCCGCTCACGGCGCTCGGCCAGGTGGTGGATCAGTCCATCGAAGGCGTCGGTGGTGACGGCGAGATGGTCGCCCCCCACGCCGTGGAATGTGAAGATCGCCCAGGCGCCGGTATTGCTCGCCAACTCTGCATAGGCGATGAGCTCCCTCGCTTCAGCGCCCTCGGCGGCGAAGCTCATCAGACAATGCAGGTCTGTTACGCGTGGATCATTGGGGCGCTCGCCGCCGGCACGTGCCGCCCGGAAACGTTCGGCCACAACCGGCACATACGACTTTCGACCGGGCCCGGCACCGACAAAAGTCTGATAACACGGATAGCCAAACGATCGCCGGTCGCGCCCCTCGGGGTACAGTTCGTCAAGCCCGGCCTGGGCGGCATCGATGGTACCGGCCATGTCCTGCAGGCTGATCTTCTCGAGGCAGAATTCTTCATCAAAGTGATAGTTACAGGAGCATGGATGCCGTGTCGTGTGGTTGCCAAGTTCATGGCCGGTGCTGCCCGCATGTCGCCATCTCTCCGCGTCCTCTTCCCAGTGACCTCGACCAGGGTTCAGGTAAAACGTTCCTGCCAACCCCGCATTGTCGAGACGGGGGATGGCCTCGTGCAACTGGCTACGGGCGCCATCGTCGAAGGTGAGACTCACAGCGCCCTCGCAGCCGTTGGGCCAGACGTCTGATGCCGCCACAGGGAATCCTCGCGTGTCATGGGGAATAGAAAAATAGCCGGCAGTGTTACATACATAAACTCGTTCCAGCCCTGCAACTTGAACCCGTAGCCGCTGCTAACAGTTATCAGGCCCGTCCTTCAGCCTGACGTTCAAATGAGGCCCAGGGCGTGCCAATACAGAATGTTGAGCGGGCACAGGACCGTGACGGATATCGTGGAAATCAGCAGCATTGCCAGGGACAGATCGCGCGCCTGCACCGTGCCAAAGCCGAGGGTCACCATGAAGGGAGCCGCCTGATACGGCAGAAAGGCGACGGTTGTCGCCATGGCGACACTCATCGCCGAGGCCAGCGGCGACAGACCGGCATCGGCCCCAGCCGACAGCAGGCTTGGTGTCGCCACCGCGCCGACAGCGGCGATGTCCATCAGGAAATCCAGGGGCAACGTCGCCAGGGTCAGAGTCAGATGTTCCCCGAACCAGTGTCCGTGCGCCTCAGGAAGAGCACCTAGTACCGCCTGGACGGTGCGGGTATTGAAGCCGGTGACATCGAGAATTTCCCCCACACCAAAGAGAGCGGCAATGTAGAAGAAGAAGGGGAAATTCACGTCGCGCAGACGTTGAGCGGGCAGGGGTCCCCAGCGCGGCAGCACAGCAACCAGCACGAGACAGAGGCCGACGAAGACAGGTGCCAATCCGTGTATGACATCCGTCGCCCAGAGCGCCACGCCGCACAGCAGCAGCAGCAGTGTATTGCGCTGATCGCTGGACAATGGGGGGGCTGGATTGCCCGTGGTCGGGCTGTCCAGCGGTCTCAAGGCGTGCATTCGACGGCCCCAGAGCCACCAGATAACAGCCACGGACAGCATCGTGCGCAGGACGCCGATGACAGGGAACATCCACACAAGCCACTCTCCCCAATAGACGATGCGTCCCGTCTCTGCTTCCAGTTGTCCGGCTACAACCAGATTCGGCACCGAGCCGGTGAGTACCGCGCAGCCACCAAAGTAGGTTCCACAGACGATGGAAAGTGTGACGGCAACGGGCAACCTGGGATCCCGTCCGTCCGGATCGAGTCTGCGGCACAGGGCAATGCCTACGGGCATAAGCAGCAGCACCCGTACCACGCCTGACGGCACCAGAAATGCTGCGGCCAGTCCAAGAACATGCAGACCTATCAGCAGTCGCAGGCCGCCGCCGCTGGCAAACCACGGCAGGGCCGTGTCAGCCAGTCGCGTGCCCAGACCTGTCTCCATGAGAAGCAAGCTCAGTACCATGCCGGCAAAGACGAGCCAGATCGTTGGACCGGCAAAGGGTGCGAACGTCTCGGCGAAGCTGAGCAATCCTGTCGCCGGCAACAACAGCAGGATGGCAAAGGAGGAGACCTCCACTGACACAGGTTGTGCGGTCCACATGATCAGGGCAAAAAAGGTGACACCCAGAGCCCGCTGTTCGTCGGCTGACAATCCCGGTATGGGAGCCAACCAGCCACAGGCGACACAGGTGATGGCCAGTGCTGTCCAGCCCTGGGACCGCGCTGCGGGGGACAGGGACGTCACAGTTGGTCGGAAAGCATGCCCACGGAAAGGGCGAAGTGGTAGGAGTTGTTCCAGCGCATCAGGGTGAAGAAATCGTCATAGGCGAGAAAAGCATCACCCAGCGCTCCATCGGGCAACACGAGCGTAGCCCAGAGGTCTCGTGTCGGCAGGCTGTCGCCGTTGCGCCGACGAATCCCAAGTTCATTCCACTTCGTCAACTGCATCCTGGTGTCGCGGCCGGCAAGGCGTGTATCGAAACCCTCTGGCAGCAGTACGGGACGTCCCCAGGTTTCGTCGTCCTTCCAACCCAGGTGGGCTAGAAAGCGCGCCATGGAGGCCAGCACATCCCCGGTGGAAGTCCAGATGTCTCTTCTGCCATCCCCATCAAAATCCACACTGAAGCGCCTGAAATTGGAGGGCATGAACTGACACTGTCCCAGTGCGCCTGCCCACGAACTCTGCAGGCGTGTGGGATCAGCATAGCCGGCCTCAACGGCGCGGAGCAGCTCGATGAGTTCATCGCGAAAATAGTCCCCCCGACGCCCCCGCCACCCGAGTGTTGCCAGAGCCGAGACGGCCGGCATGTCACCGGTGTGATGCCCGAAATCACTCTCTACCCCCCACAACGCCACAAGGAAGCGAGGTTGCACGCCGTACTTTTCGGCGACCTTCGCCAGCAGGTCACCGTGCTGCTCAAGCATCCTTCTGCCGCGCACAATTCGATCATCAGAAACCACACGGCGGCCATATTCTGCCCATGACAGGGTTGATTCCGGTTGCTTTTCCTGAAGTTGCAGGACACGATCGATCGGTGCTGCGTCGGCGAGAGTCGCGTCCAACGTCGCTTTGGATACTCCAAGCCGTTGTGCGGCTACACGCAGGCC
>CALFPI010000313.1 GCA_937919035.1 uncultured Gemmatimonadaceae bacterium | reverse complement strand
GATCGGCGACATCCTGGGGACGACCCTCCAGACCATGCTGACAGACAACGACAGGGCGTTGTTCACCTGGGCCGATGCCCTTCGGCACGAGCAGAATGCCGTAGGCGAAGACGTGCTCCGCCAGACCCTCCCGTCCGTAGACATCGAGCCCGATCTCGTAGCCACGAAAGGCGGGGGTGTCGTAGATGAGGCGGCTGCGCGGGTGCAGGGCACCCCGGGACGCCGGCAGTTCACCGATGACGTTGCGCGACAGATCCCGTCGATAGCGTGTGGCGGAGCGGCTGAAGGCGGCGGCACTGCTGTGGTCGGCGTGGGACCAGTACTCCTGACGGCGAAACTCGGCCGCACCCAGAGCAACCTGGGTATGGGCGATGATCTGCTGCACGACGCGATCCCGCCGGGCCAGAGGATCGGCCGTTGGTCGGCCCATCCGGCGCGGACCCGGCCGGGAAGCTGCCAGCGTCTGTCGGGCACCGACGGCGCGCAGGATCTGCCGAAGAAACACGTCACTGCCCGGCTGTCCGCGTTGCGGCTGGATCAACTGCAGGAATCCCGCTGCACCGCGCAGGCCGGCCACGTGCCGTGATGCCTGTTCGACCTCGGCTGCGATCTGCTCGGCGGCGGGTGTTGTCAGGGCGCCGGGGGCGGCGCCGCTGCGCCCCGGACTCTCTGCGGGCGGACCCTCGACGGTGGGCATCTGTGCTGTCTCGATCAGGAGCCGTCGCGGGGCGATCATGGCGGCGATCTCGGCGTCACCAAAGTCGCGCAGCAGACCGAAGACGTTGCGGTCGATCGGCTCCTGCCACGCATGCAGTCGCGGGCCGAAAGCACCACTGACGCCGGCGGCGACGATGCGCTCGTCGAGAGCCGCTGCATACAGTGCCAGCCGCCCCCCCTCGCCGTAGC
The DNA here is from genome assembly GCA_937919035.1 of uncultured Gemmatimonadaceae bacterium. Classification (GTDB taxonomy): domain Bacteria; phylum Latescibacterota; class UBA2968; order UBA8231; family UBA8231; genus UBA8231. The sequence continues at coordinate 9,630 of CALFPI010000313.1, read as the reverse complement.
CGGTCACACCGAAGGGTGCGCTGCCCTGCCATGCATCGAGCAGGGCCAGGATCGTTTCCACTTCGTAACCGATGACATGCCGACCCAGTTCGTACGCAGCCCGGTAGATGAACTCGCGGTGCGACATGCTGGTGGCGCGAATGTCAGGGATGACGCTGTGTTCGCAGTCGCGATCGACGATCTGCGGCACAACGACGGCACAACCGTTCTCCGCCAGGCGGCGGGCCAGCTGTTGTCGGCGCGGCAGGCCGGGTGCCAGGCCCGCCGCCTGTTCCGGAGTATGATCCGCGTCCGGCAGGACAATCATGCGAGCGCGGGGCCGCCCTGTGGGCAGCAACAGCAGGCCTTCGCCGTCGACGCCTTCGAGGACGGACCAGCGTACGGCATGGACGCTGTAGCCGTTGCCGCGGGCTACGGCGGTGTCAGCCGCATCAGCGGCAGAAAGAATCTGCAGGCCCCGTCCCCGGACCCGTCGATCGACGCCGACACCCAGCATGCGGGCCAGGCGTCGGCGTTGTGCCACCAACCACTTTGCCCAGGTGGCGCTGCTGGAAAGGTCGGGCTTCCACTGGCGCTGCCGTCGGCCCGCCGCGCCTGCGGAACGCTGCAGCAGGTAGCAGCGGATGCCCTCGACCATCCGCGCCGCCAGATCGCCCTCCCAGCACAGGGGCGCCGTCTCCGGCAGTCGGCCTGATCGTGGGTCCGGTGCTGACTTTGACGCTGTTCTCACCGGACCTTCAGGCCGAGCATCTTTGCTGCGTTGCGCCAGGCGATGGCTTCGCGCACGCGTTTGCCGCGGTCAAGAACCTCGAGCTTGAGCAGAGCCGGATCGGCCACCTTGAAGACCATGCCGGTGCCGAAGGCGAGTTTGTCGTTGCCTGCCACGTCGAGCAGTCGCTGCATGTTGCGCTGCAGCACGGCCGTCATGCGGGAGATGTCGACAAGGAAGTTGGCCTCCTTCGGCAGGTCTTCCGCTGCCAGTCCCAGAGCATTGAGCAGCATCCATTTCACCTTGGGACGAGCCCGCAGGGCCTCGATGATTTCGCCGCCACTCAAGTCGCGGGCCACGTCCCAGGGATGGCGTGTGCGGCGATCCTCGACGCGCTGCGGCACCTGGATGACGAAACCACAATCGTGGGCGGCATCGATCAGATCGAGAGCAGGTTCATCGGTGAGGCGATACTCGTGGTACTGTGGATAGAGGCGCAGGCCGACAAAGCCGAGATCCTGATGGCAACGACGCAGATCCTCCTGCCAACCCGGATTCTGCGGAAGCAGTGTGGCCACCGGCAACAGACGATCGGTGTGTTTGCCGATCTGTCGTGCCAGGTCCACATTGGCCGGGTGCGGGTCGCGATACAAAGCAGCGCCGGTATGGGCGACGATGGCGCGGTCGATCCCCTTGCGATCCATACGCTTGAGCAGGCCGCTGACCGTGGCCTCTTCGAGATGACGGAAGGGCCAGGCGCCGATCCAGGTGTTGATATCGATCAGCACGTTATGTCCTCCTCCGGCGCGCGACGATTGCCTCCCAGTTGCGATAGAAGATCATCTCCCGCTGGGCTTTCGTGAGGTTGGCGGCGAGCACCTTGCCGACGCCGCCCTCCATGGTCATGTCCGTGCCGAAGAGCAGGCGCTTGGCACCGAGTTCGCTCACACACATGTCGATCATACGTTCGTCGATGATGGAGCCGGATGTATCCAGGTAGACCGACGGCGCCTCACGCAATTGCTTGATCGACCACTCCCAGTCGCCGCCACCACCGATGTGTGCTTCGATCAGCATACATTCCGGATACAGGTGGGCGGCCATGACGAAGTCGGCGGCATCCGAGATGTTGGGCTGCTCGTCCTGAAAGATTCGCGTCGTCGCGTGGCCGGCGTGTTCCAGAACGGGCACGCCCGCATCGATGGCCTTTTCCAGGACGGGATGTACGGCGGGGTCCCAGATCTTGTACTGGTTGTACAGTTTGATGCCGATCATGCCGGCATCGAGGCAGCGGTCGATCTCCTGCAGAGACTGTTTCTGCCCGGGGATGACGTAACACCAGCCAAGGATGCGGCCCTCGTACTGCCGCATGGCATCGATGACGGCATCATTACATTCGCGCACTCTGTCATGGGTCGACATCCCACGAACGACCGGGATGGAGACGGCGATCTGCTCGATTCCCAGAGCGTCGGCGGCCTCGATAATACGGTCATTGTGGTCCCAGCCCCACTCGACGCCGGCACCCTTCACATGCATGTGCATGTCGATCATTCGCATGGCTCGGCTCCTTGTCTCATCGTACACGTTCGTGGCGGTAGATATTCCAGGCGTTGACGAGCGTGCCGCCGTCGACAGGCAGGACGTGGCCGGTGATGTAGGCGGCCTCGTCGCTGCACAGGAAGGCCGCTGCTGCGGCGACCTCAACCGGCAGGCCAAAGCGCTGAATCAGGCCCATGTCATCCTGCTGGGGTGCCGCATCCGGGTCCGACTCCACCTGAATGGCCCCGGGTGCGATCGCATTGACGCGAATGCCGTAACCCGCCAGATCGGTCGCCATGGCACGCGTCAGCGATATGAGGGCACCCTTGGCGGCGCCATAGGCAGCGCATCGGGGTTGCGGCACAAAGCCGTTCACCGAGGCCATGTTGAGGATGGTACCGCCCTTGCCTGCTGCCATCACCCGGGCGGCGGCCTGGCTGCAGTGAAAGACGCCGGATTGATTGACGCTGAGCACCCGGTCCCACTGCGCAGTCGTCAGTTCCAGAAAGGCGCCGTCGTAGCCGGTGACGCCGGCATTGTTCACCAGGATGTCCACCCCCCCGAAGGCGGCAACGGTTGCCGCCACCATGTGGTCGATCGTGTCGCGATCGGTGACATCTGTCGCCACAAACAGGGCACGGCCGCCGGCGTTGTCGATGGCCTCAGCGGTTGCCGCACCCGTCGCCGGATTGACTTCGGCGACGACCACCGTGGCCCCCTCGGCGGCGAAACGTTCGGCAATGGCGCGACCAATGCCCTGACCGGCACCGGTGACGACGGCGACCCGGTCTGCGAGGCGCCGGGGATGGATCGTTGTCTTCATAGTGGCGTGGACGGTGGCGCAATCGGGGCCCGGCGTCAAGTCAGCGGCCATACTTGATGAACCGACCGTGCTCCCCGATGTTACTTCCCCATGGCAGAGAGTGTGGGTGACAAGGCGCCATCACGCGGGCCAATGGTGCTGGTGATGGCTGTTCTGGGAGCGCTGGCAGGGTTGGGGGGATTCACCCTGAACTACGGGGAGGGGTTGTCCTACTTCAGTGCCGATCCGGCAGCGTGCGCCAACTGTCATATCATGCAACCGCAATATGATTCGTGGCAGAAAGCCAGCCATCACACGGTAGCCACCTGTGTGGACTGCCACCTGCCGGCCACCTTCGTCGCCAAGTATCTGGCCAAGGCCGAGAACGGTTACTACCACTCGAAGGGTTTCACTTTCGGCGGCTTCCGCGAACCGATCTCCATCAAAGCGGCCAACAGCGACATTCTTCAGGCCAACTGCCTGTCCTGTCATCACGCGATGGTGGCGGACATGCTCGTCGGTGAGGGGCACGATGGTGCCGTGCGCTGTGTACACTGCCACGCAACAGCAGGCCATGGCGAGAGAGCCGGCCTGGGTGGCCCTGACTGAACTGAGCCAGAGCCTAGTTCGGAAATGCCGGGATCAGAAATCAAGGGCTGAATGAAATGAGGGTGGAATGAAACTGACATGGATGCGTGCCGTTGCCATTGCGGCTGTCTCGGGAGGTCTGACAGCGCTGATCGCGGCGCTGCTGGTGAACATCGCCGAACGCAAGGACGAGGCGCGCAGCGCCTACGTGGAGCTTGTGCCCGTAACGGAGGACGACACTGATCCAGCCATCTGGGGGCGCAACTGGCCGCGCCAGTATGATTCCTATCAGCGCACGGCTCTGTCGACGCGCACCCGCTTTGGCGGCCACGGTGGGTCCGAAGCCTTGCCGGCGGAGAAGATCGAGCGGGACCCGTGGCTCAAGCGGATGTTCCTCGGTTACGCTTTCTCCATCGATTACCGAGATCGTCGAGGGCATGCCTACATGCTCGTCGACCAGGAACAGACCGAGAGGCAGACCAAGCCGCAGTCCGGGTCCTGCCTGCATTGCCATGGCTCCGTTATGCCACTCTATCGCGAGTTGGGTGGCGGCGACGCCATGAAGGGCTTTGAACAGACCTTCTCGTGGTCCTACAAGGATCTGAACCAGAAGCTGCACGATATGGGCAATGGTCACCCAGTGTCCTGCGTAGACTGCCACAGCCCCGAAAACATGTCGCTGCGCGTGACCCGTCCCGGTTTCATCAACGGCATCCGCGCCCTGGCCTCGGGACAGGCCGCCGTGCCCCATCTGCCATCGATACAGCAGTGGCGCGCCGGGGATCGGTCCAGACCGTACGACCCGAACCAGGACGCCACACGGACAGAGATGCGCTCCTACGTGTGTGGACAATGCCACGTCGAATACTATTGCGCCAACAAGATGCCCCTCACCTTCCCCTGGGCGAAGGGGTTGACGGCAGATGACACGGAAGCATTCTGGAACGAGACCCAGTTCGAGCCCGGTCAACGGTTCTATGACTACAAACATGCGGAGAGCGGCGCTGAGATTCTGAAGGCGCAGCACCCTGAGTTCGAACTGTGGAGCCAGGGCATTCACGCCCGCAGTGGTGTCGCCTGTGCCGATTGCCACATGCCTTATATCCGCGATGGTGCATCGAAGGTCTCCGATCACTGGGTGCGCAGTCCGTTGCTGAATATCAACCGAGCCTGCCAGACCTGTCACCGTGTGTCCGAGACGGAGATGCTGGCGCGTGTTGAAGGCATTCAGGAACGCAACCACGGCCTGCTGCAACGCGCCGGGGCGGCGCTGATGGACCAGCTGGACGCCATGGCCGCCGCCACGGCAGCTGGTGCGACCGAAGCAGAACTGGCCGACGCCCGCGAGTTGCAGCGCAAGGCACAATGGCGGCTTGACTTCATCGCCGCGGAAAACTCGATGGGTTTCCATGCACCACAGGAAGCAGCGCGGGTCCTGGCGGAAGCGGCCGACTATGCCCGCCAGGGCCAGGTCAGCGCCATGCGGGCGACCACGCGGTGAGCGACAACCAACTCTTGCGGAGACAACAATGACGAATCTGGGTGCATCCTCATTGGCGGGTCTGGCGCAACTGCGCACCGGCGTACGGACCTGCCGCTGGTCCTCGTGGGACACGACAGGTGGCAATCGCGACAACTGGCCGATCAAGGCGGGAGAGAGGGTGACGCTGGGCCAGACGGATGGTGCCGGCTGCGTGCGCCACATCTGGATGACGACGAGCGAGACGGACAACAACCTCAAGCGGCTCGTACTGCGCTGTTACTGGGATGGCGAGAGGACACCGTCGGTGGTGTGCCCTGTGGGGGATTTCTTCGGCCTCGGTCATGGCAAGGCGATCTACCATCAGTCGCTGCCGGTGCAGACCTCCTATCTCGGGATGAACTGCTGGTGGCCGATGCCTTTTGCCGAGGGCGCCCGCTTTGAGGTGACCAACGATTCCGACAAGGACAGCTTTCTCTACTTCTACGTCGACTACGAGGCGTGGGAACGTCCAGGGGCAGACCTGGGGCGGTTTCATGCCAACTGGAAGCGGGATCAGGTAACAAGGAAGGATGCCCCCATCGGCGCCAATGCGGCGGGTCAGGATCAGCGGCTCAATGCGACGGGGGCGGACAACTTCATTGTTCTCGAGGCGACCGGGAAAGGTCACTACGCCGGCTGTTACCTGCACATCGACACGAATGAAACCGGCTGGTGGGGTGAAGGGGACGACATGTTCTTCATCGATGGCGACAGCTGGCCGCCCCGACTGCACGGCACCGGCACAGAGGATTACTTCTGTGGTGCGTGGAACTACAATCAATTACGTGAGCCCTATTCAACACCGTACTACGGCTATCATTTCAAGGGCAATCAGGACTACACCGGCAAACACTCGCAATATCGTTTCCACGTCGAGGATCCGGTCTGTTTTGAGCGGAGCCTGCTGTTCTCCATCGAGCATGGCCATGCCAATGATCGGCAGGGGGACTGGGTCAGTACCGCCTTCTGGTATCAGACCGGGCGTTCGCAGCCGCTGCCGGATGTGGGCACCTTTGTTGACCGCGAACCGTACGGCTTTGGGGGGTTGGAACGCTGGCCGGGCCGGGATCGCAGCGCCCTGCCGCAGTAAGGTTGCCAGGCCTTGCGCCAGCCGCATCCACTTTACAGGAGCAACCCATGCCACGGTCCCTGCGATGCCTCGCCCTTGTCCTGCGCCTCTCATGCGCCGCCTGCCTGCTGGCTTTGACGCCGGCCTGGTCCGCGAAGCCCGCGACGCAGGTGTTCAACTGTGGGCCCTTTCTGCTGCAGCCCGGGTCGACGACGATGACCATCGTCATCGATCATGCCGAGCCGCTGGCGGCACGCCTGACGTGGCGCCGCGCCGCAGGCGGAAGCAAACAGACGGTGCAGCGGCAGCGTGCGCGGCACCACATTTTTCCGCTGACCGAGTTGCGCCCCAACACGCAATACCGCTATCGCGTCCAGGCAGATGGCTTTGACAGCGGCGAGTTTACCTTCCGCACGTTACCCGAACGTCCCGTGGCGTACCGCTTTCTGGCCCTGGGTGACGTGCGCTCCCATCCTGAGGATTGGCACCGGGTGGCGCAGCGGGTCGAGCAGAACGAGCCCGATGCCTTGTTCATTGTGGGCACGGGAGACTATCCCGCCGACGGCAGGCAATACGATCAGTGGATCGAACAGTTCTTCGACCCGGCGCGCGACATGCTGGCGCGCCTGCCGTTCTGGCCCGCCATCGGCAACCACGAGCGCACCCGCCAGTACGTCAGTCAACCGCCTCCCGACGACGTCATTGCCGAGGAGGAATCACACTACTTCAATCTCTTCGATCTGCCCGGCAACGAACGCTGGTATCGGGTGGATTATCAGTATGTGACGCTGCTGGTGATCGACAGCAATTCGCCCATGGAGCCCGGGCACGAGCAGTATGAGTGGGTGCGTGAGCAGTTGCGGTCGTCGCGCAATCGCTTCACGCTGGCCGCATTTCACCACGGGCCGCTGACGTCGGGTCCGCATGGCCGCCGTCTCGAAGACGGCACCTTTCGCGAGTGGCCCATCGACCAGATCCATCGGTTTCTCCTGCCACTGTTCGAGATGTACGGCGTGGATCTTGTGCTCAACGGGCACGACCACCTGTACGAGCGGTCGCAGGTGAACGGTGTCTACTACGTGATCACCGGCGGCGGCGGCGCACCCCTGTATGCGGTCAACAGCGCCGACAACCCGCATCAGCAGGTCGCCATCTCGGCCCATCACTACACGGCCCTCGATGTGACACCGACGAATATCGCCCTGACTGCCATCGGCGTGGATGGCAACATCCTCGACTGGTTCGTCATACCCGTATCGGACGCCGCTTCGAAGCGCATGGCCCGCCAGTGGCGCCAGCAACTGCTGCAGACGTTGTCCTTCGTGACGACGGCAGATGGTGCGTCGCGGGTGCAGGTGCACAACGTGCTGGACTTTCCTGTGTCGATCACGATGGGAGGCGGTGCCGCCACAGAGAAGATTGAACTGTCGCCGGGTACCAGGGGAGCGCTGCAACTGGCGGCCCATGTCCCCGATTCGGTCCTGACGCCGCCCGCATGGCGTGGGCGAGTGGCCACGACGATAGCCATCGGTATTCGTGGCAGCGGCGACGGCTTGCCGCTGGAGGTCCAGCTTGATCAGCAGGTCGTGCTGCGGGAGGCGAGTTTCACTGTTGCACAGATGCCGACGCCCGTCGTGGATGCAGTCCTCGACGACTGGCCCGCACAGGCGAAGATGTCGATCGACAACCTGTCCCGGACTGTGGTCAATCGCCAGTTCTACCACGGTGACACCGACATGAAGGCGGATGTCCACGTTGGTTGGTCGGCCAGGGGGATCCACCTGGCTTTTCGCGTCGACGATGATGAACGGACGGGATCAACGGGTGCCTCTCCATGGGGCATCGACGGCGTCGAGATCTACGTCGATGGGCGGCCCGAGGCGGAACGCACCGACGCCTATACAGGCGGGGTGAGCCAGAACGTCTTGCCCCTGCGCCGCTCTGGTGAGGTTCCCGAAGGCAACAACGCCTGGCGTGAGCCCGGGGCGCTGGTGTGGCAGGCGCGGGAGCGGGCCGGTGGCTACGACCTGGAGGTCACGATTCCAGCGGCGACGATCCGCCCCGGTTGGACGCCGGCCAGCGGGGATCGCCTGCGCTTTGACGTGATGATCAACGACCGCGATACCGACGGGCAATCGCACCACCGTCTGTGGTCGACAGGCGGGGCCTCGTCATCCACGGCCGGCTTCGGTCTGCTGGTGCTGGGCAAGTAACCCGGCGACTAGCGGTCGATGGGCAGCAGTTCTTCGGTAAAGTGGATAATGGGAAACAGTTCGGGCACATGTGAGTCGCGTGTGCCGTGGGGGCTCCAGAACTGGGCGCCGGAATCTTCGTGGGGTGGCGCCTGGCGGTACTGGTTGAAACGCGAAAAATCCATGCGCCACACATCTCCCTCAACGGGCGGCAGGGGACGGTCATCTGCCTGGGCCAGTACGTGCAGGCTCTGCCAGGGGATGGCCAGTTCCACCGTCCAGCCACGATCACGATCGGAACTGTCGTTGAGCGTGCCGTCTACGTGTACGGCCCATTCCAGTTGTGGCAGGTCGTAGTTCCAGAATCCGGTACGCAGGCCCCGAGGGTGGGTCTTGAGGCCGACACCGTTCCATTCCCGGGCACCCTCTGCATCCATCTTCAGCGTCGGGTCCTGCGCGCCGTAGTCGAAGCGATCGTACTCCGAGTTCCACAGGAAGAAGACTTCGTAGATCGTACCGAGGGCATTGATCTCGAACTCGTAGTAGCCATCGCGGCCGGCGATGAACAACTCAACATCATTGTTGCGGAAGATGAGAGAATCGCGCTCGGTGAGATTCGCCTGTACGTCGGGCTCTTCGAGCCAGTAGCCGATATACAGCTTGCGGCGATCCCAGAGGACGGCGGCACGTGTGTCATGAATGCCGCGTGCACCACTGATCATGTCGCTGAAGCGCGGCGACTGCGGTGCCTGGCGCCAGGCCCGTTCGTCCAGATGGCCGTCGACGGTAATGGGCTCGTCGATGCGGTAGGCGGTGTATTGCTCGATCCGGTCGGCGGGCCAGGGGAAAGGGCTGCCCGCCGCATACGCACCGTCGTAGAGGGTCGGTTCGTTGGTCATACCAAGCGTGTAGCGGTCGGGCCCCGTCACGGCAATCTCCTCGCGTGTCGTTGTTGTTCTGCGCAACGTAGCCGAAGAGTCCGGGTGAGGGCAATGCTGCGGTGCTTCAATCCAGGTTGTACACCGCCAACTGCGAGGACATGGTGAACAACATGGCGCCCATCCAGAACACAAGCATAAGGGCGCCGAAGGTGATCTCGTTCTCGATGAGTGCTCTGGTGCGGCTCATGATACTCTCCCTGAGGATTCGGTGAAGTCGTCTCACCAGCAACGATAGCAACAGCGATGCCAGACCGGTTTCTCAGAG
>CALFPI010000312.1 GCA_937919035.1 uncultured Gemmatimonadaceae bacterium | reverse complement strand
CTGCGAGCTGTTGAAGGCTATCTGGAGGCAACGGATGGCGGCTACCGGTCGGCAGATGGTGGCGATCCTGGCCGGGTGCGGCTACGTACAGGGTGACCGCCGCGGGTGAGCCCACGTGCGGCGTGACAAGCTGCTGCAGGCGGAGGGCAGGTAGGGGAGTCGCCGGACGTCCTGGCCCGAAAGCTCGAGCCGCTGACCATGGACATCGTCGCGGCCAGCACCGAGCCTGCCGTGGAGGACTTCGGGGCGTTCCAGACGGTGTTCCGCGAACGCCTCCAGACACTGTAGGGGCCTGTCCCGTTCCAGTTCTCCTGCTTGTCCCCGTGCATCGCTTGCGTCGGTCCACCATGAGGATCTACCCTTGCCGTTGAGCGGAGTCGGTCTTCCACAGCGGAGGCTGGCGAGCCGCCATACCCCGGTGGGATCGCTCAGCCTCGGCCGGCCATGACGACCTCCCTTTGCACTCACCCTGAGACGCCGGTGCCAACACCGCGGGAACGGGCGCGATGCACGAATGATCGAACTGACTGTCAACGGCACATCGCATACGGTGAGCAGTGATCCACGTCGGACGCTGCTGGACGTGCTGCGCGAAGACCTGAAGCTGACGGGGACGAAGTACGGCTGCGGCGAAGGCGCATGCGGGGCTTGCACGGTGCTGTTGGATGGGCAGCCGGTCGTTTCATGCCTCGTACTGATCGGCGAGGTCCAGGGCAGAGCGGTGACGACCATCGAAGGGCTCGCCGCGGAGGATGTGCTGCACCCGGTGCAGGAGGCGCTGGTGGCAGAGGGGATGCAATGCGGCTACTGCGTGCCGGGCATGGCCCTGCTGGCTGCCGCGCTGTTGCGGCAGACCCCGGAGCCAACGGATGAGGAGATCGTTCGATGGATGGGCGGCAGCCTCTGTCGCTGCGGCGGCTACAGGGCGGTGCTGCGCGCGATCCGGCGCGCCGTAGGCCCCGGGGCCAACGACGAGGTGCAGGTCAAGTGACAGGCGACGAACTGACAGACAGGACGGTCGTAGCGGAGCGCCACGATCGGGTTGCCGCGCCAGGCCATGGGCTCGACAGCGACCGGCGCGCGTTCCTCGAGCAGCTTGGCGCCGGGGTGCTGATCACGTTTGCCGGCGTGGCGGCCACGGGGCCGGAGCGCCAACACGGGACCGGGCGCCCGATCGTCGCACGCTTGCACATCGGTGAAGACGGCATGGTCACGGTCATGACCGGCAAGGTGGAGGTCGGACAGGGATCGCGCGCCCAGCTGACGCAGGCGGCGGCCGAGGAACTGGGGGTGGCACCGTCGCTCGTGCGGATGGTGATGGCCGATACGGCCCTCACACCCGATGACGGCGGGACCTTTGGCAGCCAGACCACACCCCGGACCGTGCCGGCCGTGCGGCAGGCGGCGGCCACAGCCCGGCGGCTTCTCGGAGCGATGGCCTGCGCTCTGTGGGATGTGGAGACCGACAGCGTAACCGTCACGGACGGCGTCATCGTGCATGCCGCCTCGGACCGCAGCGTCACGTTCGCGGCAATGGCGCAGACGGGGGACCTGGCACAGGCCGTCCGTCGTGTGACGCCAGAGGATGTGGAGGCGGCGCGCGTCGACCAGTGGAAGGTGATGGGCGAAACCTTGCCACGTCCGGGCATGCGTGACATCGTCACGGGCGCACACCGCTATCCATCCGATATTGTGCGCCCGGGCATGTTGTACGGCAAAGTGCTGCGACCACCCAGTTACGGTGCGCGGCTGCTGGCCATCGACCTGGCGCCAGCCGCAGGGATGCCCGAGGCCATCGTCGTGCACGACGGCGACTTCGTCGGTTGCGCTGCGCCGAACTCCTGGCTTGCCGAGCAGGCTGTCGAAGCCGTCGGGCGAACCGCCAGGTGGGAAGAGCAGGCGCATCCTTCCAGCGACGAGCTCTTCGGCTACCTGAAAGACAACGCGAGCCAAGGCGACGTGCCCCGCCACGTCAGCGACGCGCTGGCGCAAGCCGACCGACAACTGGAGGCGTGCTACGAGATCTCCTATATCCAGCACGTGCCGATGGAGCCGCGGGCAGCGGTGGCCGAGTGGGACGGCGATCGGCTGACGGTGTGGACCGGCAGCCAGGTACCTACCCGCGTACAGGGTGAACTGCAGGAGGCCTTCCACCTTGCCGAGGACCAGGTACGGGTCATCATCCCCGATACCGGTGGCGGCTTCGGTGGCAAGCACAGCGGCGAGGCCGCCGTGGAGGCAGCGCGTCTGGCGCGGGCCACCGGATGCCCCGTGCACCTGCTCTGGACCCGGCACGAGGAGTTCACCTGGGCGTACTTCCGGCCCGCCGGGGTGATCGAACTGCGCGGCGCGCTGGATGGCAACGGCCACCTGGCAGCCTATCACTGCTTCAACATCAACTCGGGTGGATCGGGGATCCAGACGCCGTACGAGGTGCCGCACCATGAAGCGACAGAATTGGAGTCAGAGCCGCCACTGCGGCAGGGATCCTATCGGGCACTGGCGGCGACGGCGAACCATTTTGCGCGCGAGTCCTTCATGGACGAGTTGGCCACAGCAGCGGGGGCGGAGCCGCTGGCCTTCCGTCGACAGCATTTGCCGGCCGGGAGGTTGCGCGACGTTCTGGAGGCGGCGGCAGAGCGCTTCGGCTGGGCCGAGCGCGACACGCGGCGTGGTGACGGGATCGGCTTCGGGCTGTCCTGCGGCACCGAGAAAGGGTCCTTCGTGGCAGCCTGCGCGGAAGTGTTCGTGGACCGGCAGGCAGGTGTGATCGAAGTCCGGCAGTTGACCGAGGCCTTCGAGTGCGGGGCGATCATCAATCCGCCGAACCTGCAGGCGCAGGTGGAAGGGGCCATCATCCAGGGATTGGGCGGCGCACTGAGTGAAGCGGTGACCTTCGAAAACGGCAGGATCACCAACGCTACGTTGGCGCGCTACCGGGTGCCACGCTTCCCGGACGTGCCACCGGTCGAGGTTGTGCTGGTGAACCGGCCCGACCTGGAATCAGTCGGCGGCGGCGAAACGCCGATCGTGGCAGTGGCACCGGCGATTGGCAACGCCGTATTCGACGCCTGCGGTGTGCGGCTGCGGCGCATGCCCATGCTCGGGCATGTCCTGCGGCCGACCTAGTCGGCGTTTGCTCCCCCGGGTCAGCCTCCACATGGATCCGGCACGACGATTTTCTGACACGTCAGCAGAAACACGGGAAAGGCGCGTGTCGCACCGCCCGCCACCTCCTTCTCGATGGCGTAGCAGTTTTCAGCTCGTACGTCGCTGAACCCCACCCGCTCCAGTTTGTCCTTGAGTTGTTGCTGGTCGAAACCGTGGTGGCCGTGGAAGCCACCGCTGTGAAACGACCCGTCTTCCTTGTCCAGATCGGCAATGCAGAGGTATCCATCTGCGCTCAACATCGCATGGAAGATTTCCAGGATCCGGTCGGTGTCGTTGATGTGGTGCAGGGTCAACATGGTGTAGATCAACTGGAAAGGCGTCTGCGGCGCGGCGTCCGCCATCAGGTCGAGTTGCACCGGCGTCATGTGGGTGGCGCCGGTGGCCCGGATCTTTTCCTCGAGGACCTCCAACATGCCCGGCGAGCTGTCTGCCAGGGTGATGTGGCTCAAGTGGTCACGCAGGCAGAAGCTCAGCAGGCCGGTACCGCAGCCGTATTCGAAGCCGCGCATATCGTGCGTCAGGTTCACGTTGCGCTGGATGGCGTCGGCCACCGTCTGGGCCCGTTCGGCTTTTTCCGGCGTGTCCCACGCCCTGGCTTTGGCGTCGAAGTTGGTCGTCATGGTTTCCCTTCACGATGAATGTGGTTTTCTCCGTGGCTTGCACACCGCCGGGCGTCCGCGCGCCTCGATGGAAGATACGACGATGTCAGCGCCCTCCGGGTAGACCCGCCTCAGGCAGGCACTCTGCCCGTTGACGAAGACCTCCACGATGCTGCGGTCGACGAAGATTCGCAGCTCGAGCCGTTCACCCTCCCGGTAATGGCAGCAGCAGCTCTGCGGCTGAGCCCGCAGCAGTTGCTGGAGAAACTGTCGGCGCTGGTGCCGCTATCTGGCGGGGGTTGGCCTGCCGTCGCGCATCGACCGACAACTGGAATTCGACGACGCAGCCTGAGGCCCTCGTCTGGGCGGGGAGGGTGGGGAGGATATCGGTGTGCGCTCGGATGTTCATAGGGACACCCCGTTTCCACTCCTTTCCGACGGATTGCTGCAGTGCATCCAGAATGGTGTAACGTCAGACCGTCCGTCCTCCTGCAGTCAGGTGGCTCTGCCGAGGGTGGCCCCGTACCGATTCGACCGAGGAGTGACCACCACCGTGTTTACCACAACTGAACCACGTCGAACAGAAGTTGGCGACGGGTTGATATTGCGCTGTGTAGAGACGACCGAGGACGTGGAGCGTCTGGCCCTCTTCAACGGGAAGATCCACAGCCCGGAAGAGACCGCGACGACACGTCGCCTGATTCTCGAACACCCCACGACCCGACCCGAGCACTGGCTGTTCGTCGAGGATATCCCGGCCAAGCGAATCGTCTCGACTCTGTGTTTAATTCCCTGGCGATTTCAGTGTGGCAGCGTGGGGCTGGCATCCGGCGAGATGGGCTTTGTCGGCACCGATCCACAGTACCGCCGACGGGGTCTGGTCCGCCGGCTCGCCGACCGACACGCCGACTTGCTGAGGGAAGGCGATTTTGATCTGACCCACATTCAGGGCATTGGCGGCTTCTATGATCGGTTTGGCTACGCCTACGCCGTCCCGCTGATACCCGATCTGCGGGTCAGTCTGGCGGTAGCCACGGCGGCGGCAAAGGACGCCCGACCCCTGGCTTTTCGACGTGCCCAGGTTGATGACGCCGCGATCCTGACAGCGATGTACCAAGAAGCCGTGGCGCCAGTGGCTCTGACGTCCTGCCGCTCCGAACAGGAGTGGCGCTATCTGATCGAAGGACCCGCCGTCGGTGAAGGCGAGACGTGGCTGTTTGCCGAGGAGGGGAGCGCACCGGTAGGGTATTTCAGGATACACAAGACCGGTTTCGGCGACGGCCTGATCGTGAGTGAGGTATCCCTGTCCGGGGCATGGTCCGCAGGATCTGTGCTGGGTCGCTTGGCAGAGATCGCCTCGGCATGGGGGCGCCCCCATATCAAGCTTGAGATCGACCCGGTAAGTGACCTTGCGATCCTCGCAGGCGATCTGGGCGGCCATGCAGTGAGCAGCTACGCATGGCAGATGAAACTGGTCAATCCCGTCGACTTTCTGCAGAAGCTGGGGCCGGTCTTCGAACAACGTCTCGCCGCGAGTATGTTCGCAGGGCTGACCGATCATGTCGTCATCTCCACCTACCGGGACGAGATGCGTCTGGTCTTCGAGGCGGGAAAACTGGTCGCCGTCGATGACCCCGACGCGGAAGAAGGGCGTTCCGTCTTCATTCCCGCCTCGACACTGGCTCCCCTGGTGCTGGGTCATCGGTCCATCGA
>CALFPI010000311.1 GCA_937919035.1 uncultured Gemmatimonadaceae bacterium | reverse complement strand
CCACACCCGGCGCCGGGCGATGACGCCACACGTAGACGCCCAGCAGGGCGCAAGTCAGGGCCGTCAGCAGCAGCGCCGGCAGGAAGGGAGACGTCTGCCAGATCATGCTGTGGGAGCCCCCTGTCGCAGCTGTGCGGAATCGATCGAATAACCGATCACGGTCTCTACATCCTGTACCGCCGCCGCCGTGAGGCGCAGATCCTCAACTGAATCGGCGACCTCGATGGCAGCCGTGCAATCACGCACGAGCACGATATCGTAGCCACGGCTGCGCATGGTACGCATGCCGTAGTCGCGGTTGGGCACACAAAAATTGGCGGCGAAGCCGACGTAGAACAGCGTCGTGACACCACGGTGGCGCAGTACCGCATGCAATTGGTCACCGGTAAAGACCACACAGTCCCCGGCCTGGGGCAGCACCTCGGGGATCATGCTGCGTTCGGCGATAATGCGCTCGAACTCGTCGTCCTGCGGATCCACGGGACGCCCCAGTCCGACATACGCTCCGGTCTTTCTGCGGAACTCTGCCGGGGGCCAGTCGGGCAACAACGGCGCCGCCGCTGGCGGCACCGCTGATCCTGCCGGTGTACCATCGACGCGTGTCAGCAGGTGCTCGTATCGCGGTGCGCAATCGGGGCTGGGCGCATGCACCACCGTGGCGCCAACACGGCGGAAGGTCTGCAGCAGAGGCACGATGCGTTCTTCGGTGATCTGTCGGCCTCGTGCCAGATGAGACAACACGTAATGTTCGCTCCACATGTCCACCAGCACGAGGGCCGCCTGCCGCGCCGGCAGTTGCCAATGCAGGCTGGACCGGCGGAAATCGGCCTCCTGCATGCCTGCCCGTCGTGGCATGTGATAGTACTCGACCTCGATGTTGAAGGTGCCCGTTGGACTCATGCACCGACCCCCTCGAGCGCGGTGATGCCATCCCACTCGCGCCAGATGTCGATGTAGGCATCCTGCCCCACGCTCTCCACGTCCTTGTGTCGCAGCCGGAAGATGGCGGCGTAGCGAATTTCAGCCGATGCGTTGGGCGCGGCCGTATGAACGAGCTGGTGGTGGGTGATGATGAGATCCCCACTCCGACCGGTGATCTGTACCGGCGGGCACGGCAGGTCGACCTGTGGCATGCCGTCCCCAAGCATTTCGTGGCCCTGCTCGCGGAACAGGTCGGCGAAAAACCGATGCGATTCGGGCCAGACGGTGAAGTTGCCCATATACGGCTGTGGCACATCCCCCAGATAGATGACGGCCAGACCGGTGAAGCCACGGCGATAGACACCTTTCTGCATACCATTGGAGCCACTGCCCAGACCGTCCAGATGGCCCCTGGGCTCGCCCGGTTCGACACCTGGCGCCAGGGGAAAACGCAGAGCGATCTGCCCCGACGCGGGTGTCTGCAGGTTGCCGGCCCCAACCAGGCTCTCCACGGCGGGAAACACCATCGAACGGTTCGCCAGATCGTTGATGGCGGTTGTTTCACGGATCTCACGGCAGTAGGTCTGCGCCCGCAGCGTCGGCAGATCCTCTTTGTTCATACCCTCTTCGCCGAGGCTGTGATGGATCGCGTGGCGCGCCGCCGAGATCTGCGCCGGTGATACAGCGCCGGGCAGCACGAGATATCCCTGGTCACGGAACTGTCGCTTCTGGATGGTGGAAAGCACCGTCTTGTTTCCTTGCAGTGAGGGGGCTGATCAGGCGGGATGCCTCAGATCAGCACAGAGACTTCGTTGACGTCGGCGCCATCGTGAACGGGCCGGGCGGCACCATGTCCGTACCGACGCACTGCGTCACAGGGACGTCCACCCGCCATCGACCATCAACGACGTGCCGGTGACATACTCCGCAGCATCCGAGGCGAGGAAGACGACGGCACCCTTGATGTCATCGTTGGCCAGCATGCGACCCACAGGCACACGTTTCTCGTAGTTGTCGACGAAGGGCGCTGGCTGACCGCTGCCGTAACCGCCGGGGCAGATGCAATTGGCGCGCACACCCTGTCTGCCGAAGTAGTTGGCCAGGTAGCGGGTGAAATTGATCATACCGCCCTTCACGAAGGTGTAATCCGGGGGCTGCTTCATGTCCGTGCCCTCGTACAGGCCTGGATCGTTGGCGACAACGCCATAAATGCTGGCAATGTTGATGATCGAACCACGCTGCCGCTCGACCATGGTCGGTACAAAGGCTTTGCACATGGCAAAGAGTCCGACCATGTTGCCTTGGGCGCTGTACTGCCAGTACTCCGGCGTCTGCTCATCAAAACCGCCGCCCCGGCCAACAACGGCGCTGTTGACCAGGATGTCGGCGCCGCCGAAGTCCTGCTTCACGCGACCGGCCAGGGCCGTGATGGAGTCAGTTTCGGTGATATCGAGCTCTGCTGCGTGGGCATCGTAGCCCTCTTTGCGCAGGCCGGCGGCCAATGCTTCGTTGCGCTCCATGGAGCGACTGGCGGAGATCACCTTGGCCCCGGCTTCGGCCAGGGCTTCGGTGACACTGGAGCCGAACTGCGGGCCGGCGCCGCCGCTGACGACGGCGACTTTTCCTTCGAGGGAGAAGCGCGCAAGAATTCCGCCGGTGCGTGCCATCAGTGCTGGTCCCGACGTGGCAGGATGGGCTGCGCCTTGAGTTCGGCCACCAGATCCACCAGGCCGCTGACGGCCGCCTCGAGCCAGGCCTCCCCCTTCTGTTTCGTGGCCGACGTGGCGTCCCCCATGACGCCGCTGCCTGTCTGCGAACTCCAGTATGGCACGAGCCGGGCCGCGGAGCCTTCCGGGTGTGTACCGGCGAGCAGGTCGGTGCGGAAGCTCGGTGACATGGGTGAGCGCTCGTCCACGGCCTTGTCCATCTCTACCAACTCCGGCTTGAGAGCCAGATACAGGGAGGTCTCGTACTCGCCGGCATGTGATGTGCCTCCATAGTCCGAAGAGCGCAACTGGGCCCCCTTGTCCTTTGCCCGGCGCAAATCCCAGTGACTGACGCTGGCACAGTGGATCCGACCTTCATATTCCAGCACGGTCAGACGCGCTGCCAGATCCAGAGGCGAGGCGTTGCTGCCGTGGCCGTTGACGATGAGGATGCGCTCGAATCCATGGTGAGCCAGGCTGCAGCAGACATCCTTCACGTAGCGGATGAAGGTGTCCCAGGTTATGGTCAGAGTTCCGTGAAAATCCATGTGGTGCGGGCTGTAGCCGTGGGCTACGGGTGGTACCAGCACCGCCTGATCCGGGATTCGTTGCACCGCCCGTTCACAGATCCCCGTGCACAGCACAACGTCGGTGTCCACCGGCAGATGGGGTCCATGATCCTCGTAGGTTGCCACGGGCAGGACGGCGACACGGCCCGCCTGCGAGGCATCGCGGATCTCGTGCCAGATCATTTCGGCAAAGCGGTATTTCATGCGCTGCACCCGTGTTTTGGGGAGCCGGAAAGATAACCGAGAGCCGCCACCGGCGCGACACAGCCACAGGCTCGTGCCTAACTTGTTTGCCCGATATTGATATTATGGTCCAACCCTATGGAGGCATCCCATGAATGGCAGCATGCACAAGATCGCCGTGGTCACCGATGATGTGGAGGGGGCCGTCGAGTTCTACACGACCGTCATCGGCATGCAGGTGTCCGAGCGCTTCGCCAACGACGGCGACGAAGACTTTGTCTTTCTCAAGTCGGGGGAGATGATCCTCGAACTGATGCCGCAGAAGACCATGGGCGCCGCTGTCGGTTTCCACCACATCTCCTTCCGCGTGGACAGTGTCGACGCCACGGCGCGGCAGGTGCAGGACCGGGGCGTGGCGCTCACGGTAGCGCCTGTGGATGCGGGTGTTGGCGGCATCCGCGTCGCCTTCTTCCAGGGCCCCAATGACGTCCAGCTGCAGCTGTTTCAGCGCGACAACACGGTATGAACAGGCCCGACAACTACGGCATCATCTACAACTGGGATGGTGCCCCCCACGGCTACTCCGCTGCCGGGCAGTCCCTCGATGAGTTCCTCGAAATGACCTACGCACCCCTTGCCGATACGCAGGTGGGCGCCCTGTTCTGGTGTATGGGAGAACATTCGGCCCGCTGGCAGAGCCAGAGGCTGGAGCAGGTCGGTGACATCCACGCCCGCCACTACGAGAACACCGCCACCTACCACCACACAGAAAACATCCGCCGCATGGCGGAGCGTGGCGAAGATCCGCAGGCGGCGCTGATCGAGCGCGGCCATGAACTGGGCCTGGCGGTGTATGCTTCGTTGCGCATCAACGACAATCACTTCGACGGCGCCCAGGTCAGTGACCTGCCGCGGATGCATCACACGGAACTCACCGAACTGCGGCGCCAGCATCCGGAGTGGCTGCTCGGCGATCGAACGAGTGCGTGGTTTGCCCTGTCCTGGGATCTGTCGATCCCCGAGGTTCGTCAGCACCGTCTGGACCACCTGCGTGAGATCTGTGAACGCTGGGACTGGGACGGCATCGAACTCGACTGGCAGCGCCACCCGTTCCACCTGCCCGAGGATGACGCCTGGCGCCTGCGGTACACCCTCAGATCTGCAGCGGGCGGCGCGCCAGTTGACCAACGACAT
>CALFPI010000310.1 GCA_937919035.1 uncultured Gemmatimonadaceae bacterium | reverse complement strand
CACTCTCATTGGCGCCGATGCGCACCTGCAGGGGTCGGCCATGGCGCCGTTCCAGTGTCTCGGGGCCGACAAAAGGCACCGAGGGTGGCAGGTTCTGCACGATGTCGCTCAACGGCAGTCGTGGGCTCACAGTGGGCTCACAGTTGTCTCATACGTCTTGGGATCAGCATCAGGCGACCCGCGTCAGCCCCTCATAGCAACTGCGCCCGACGCCACACGAATCAGGACAGACCGGTCCGTCATCGGCCCCCGTCTGCAGCAACGTGCGCAGGCAGAAGAACTGCGCATTCATCTGTTCGTTGCTGTAGATGTCTTCGTCGTCAAAGGCGGGTATATAACTCTTCTTCGTGCGCAGGTTGTGGCATTGATTGGGACGAGTCATCTCGCGTCTGCCTTTCCCTGCGCCAGCTGCTGCAGGGCACGCCGCAGCAGGTTGCGCGTGAGGGTCACCTTGAAACCATTCTCGTCCAACGGTCGCGCACCCTCGACGGCCGCCTCGGCGGCGTCATCGATGGCGCTGCCAAGCCTGCGTCCCTGCAACTGCTGCACGGCGGCGGGCACACTCCAGGGAACAGGGGCCACGCCACCGAGCACGATGCGTCCATCCCGTACGGTGTCGCCATCCATGTCGAGGGCAACAGCAACGCTGCTGATGGCAAAGTCCAGCGACTGCTTCTCGCGAAACTTGAGAAATGTGGAGCGTGTCGACTCCTTCGCCGGGGGCAGCTGCACGCGGGTGATCAGTTCGTCCCGTTGCAGGCGATTCTCGTGCAGCAGGTTTTCGCGCGGTCCCTGGAAGAAATCATGCAGTGGGAGCATGCGCTTGCCCGTGGCGCCATGGATTTCCAGTTGTGCGCCGAGAGCGATCAGCGCCGGCGCCGTATCCGATGGATGCACGATATAGGATGGTCCACCGCCGAAGATGGCATGGTACTTGTTGCGCCCCGTCACCGCGTAACAGACGGAGCCGCCCTTCTTCAAGCAGGGGTAATCATTGCTGCGGAAGTACCAGCACCGTGGCCGCTGACACAGGTTGCCACCGAGGGTCGCCATATTGCGCAACTGGGGCGTCGCCACGGATAGCGCTGCCTCTGCCAGTGCCGGATACTGGTGGCGCACCCTGTCATTGCCGGCGACCTCTGTCATCGTGGTCAACGGCCCCAGGCTCAGGCCGCTGTCTTCGGTGATGCCGTACAGTTCTTTCAGGCTCTTGATGTTGACCACCCGCGCCGGCGGATCGATGCGCTCCTTCAGCCGGTCGAGCAGATCCGTACCGCCTGCCAGGATTTCACCCCTGCCATCAGCGAGAGATTCTGCCACATCGCGAAGATTCCTTGGTGACACCAGATCGAAAGGCACCATGTTATGCCCCCTCCAGTGCACGCAGCACTTTGTCCGGGGTCATCGGCAGATCGCGCAGGCGCACGCCGATGGCGTGATACACGGCGTTGGCCACCGCCGCGGATGTCGGGATGGTGGGTGGCTCGCCGATGCCGATGACACCGCGCTCCGGCTGGTCATAGAGGATCACATCGATTTCTGGTGTCTCGAGGGCCCCCAGGACCTTGTAGTTCTCGAAATCCGCATTCACCATGCGCCCTGTTTCAGAGTCCATGATACGCTCCTCCAGCAAAGCGTAGCTGATGCCCTGGATGACAGCACCGTTCACCTGACTTTCCGTGGTCAGGCGGTCGACGATCAAGCCGCAATCGGCGACGGCGACAACCTTGATCACGCTGATGCGTCCCGTCTCCGTGTCGACTTCGACCTCGGCAAACTGGCAACCGGCAACATTGCTGCCCGACAGCCCTTCCTGCCATTCACCCTGAACGCTGACGGCATTGGCGCCCAGCATGGCACAAGCCTCGCGCCAACTCAGAGTCTGTCCGGAAGCGACGCGCACAGTGCCATCGACAAAACTCAACGTATCGGCCGCAACACCCAGATGCCTGGCGACAACGATCGCCAGTTCCGCCTTCGCCTTCTCTGCCGTGTTCTTTATCGCCGGGGCCACGGATGGCGCCGTAGTACTGCCACCGGAGCCTCCCGAGTAGGGGAAATCCGAGTCACCAATGCGGGCGTTGATCGCCGCAATCGGCAGACCCAGTTCTTCGGCGGCGACGGCGGCGACCAGGGTCCGCGTACCCGTGCCGAGATCCTGGGTGCCGCAGCGCACCTCGACAGTGCCGTCAGAGAGAATGTCCATCTGCGCCTTCGTGCCCCTGCCCCCGGTGAACCAGATGCTGGCCCCCATGCCGACACCCCGCTTGATGGGACCAGCCCCCGCGCCCGGCTCGCGGCGACGCCAGCGTGGCCAGTCGATACGCTCGGCACCGATACGCCATTGTTCGTGGCGGGTCTCGTTGCCATCGTTGCGCAGGCGCACATCGAGTGGATCCAGTCCGAGTTTCCACGCCATTTCGTCAATGATCTGTTCCATGGCGAAACAGGCCTGCGGTCGCCCCGGCGCGCGGAAAGCGCGGGCGCCACCGGTGTTCGTCGCCACGTCGTGATGTTGCTGTTTCCATGCGGGGAAGCTGTAGACATAGGGCTGCGATACCCCGCCCCGACCACCGATGCCGCCGGACCCCCAGGTCGTGCACTCGAACGCCGTGAACTGACCGTCCTTCGTCGCCCCGAGCTTCAGTTGCTGCCAACTGTCCGGGCGGTTGCCCACGGACAGGTGCTGGTCCTTGCGCGACAGCATCAGTTGTACTGGCGCCCCCGCCTGTCGCGCCAGCTTGGCGGCGATCACGGAGTACGCCCCCGGTCCCAGTTTGGCGCCAAAGCCGCCCCCCATATGGTGGCAGATGACACGCACTTTGTTCGCCGGCATCTCCAGCGCCTTCGCCAGGCCCTCGCGCACGCCGTGCACCGCCTGCGTACTGTCCCACACCGTCAGTTCATCGCCGTCCCAGGCGGCGACACTGCCATGCGTCTCCAGGGGCGAATGCGTCTGCACCTGCGTGAAGAATTCCGCCTCGACAATCGTCTCTGCCTGGGAAAAACCGGCGTCGACATCGCCATCCCCCCGCTCGCTCTCGGTCACATTGTCCTTGTCGGCGAACACCCTCGGTGCATCCTCGTCGATGGCTTCCCACAGCGTCACCACGTGGGCGCGCGTCTGCCAGTTCACCTCAATCAGAGCAACCGCGTCGAGGGCGACCTGTTTGTTCACTGCAGCCACAGCAGCCACGTACTCCCCGGCGAAGCGCACGTTGCCTGTGGGATGGATGTCGGTGAGCACGGCCCTGACACCCGGCAGAGCACGGGCTCTGTCGGCATCGATGGCAACAACCCGGGCGGCGGCGTGCGGCGATGTCAGCAACACGCCGTAGAGCATCCCCGGCGGCCTCTGGTCGTATGTATAGCGGGCGCGGCCCGTGACCTTCTCGGGGCCATCGAGACGCGGCTGGCGCTGGCCCATCACCTTCATCTCGTCGTACGGCTTCCACGAGGCCATGGCTAACTCCTCCTCTTCTTCGCCGTCACCTCAATGGCTTCGAATACCTTCGGATAGGTACCACAGCGGCATACGTTTCCGGATACACCCATGCGGATCTCGCCCGCCGTCGGCGTTGGATTGGTGCGCAGCAGCGCCTCGCCGGCCATGACAAAGCCGGGTGTGCAGAACCCGCACATGAGCGCATCCTGCGCAACGAAGGCTTGCTGCAGGTCATTCATCTGCCCCTCCGGGGCCAAGCCTTCGACGGTTGTCACCTCACGCTGACCCACATCTGCAGCAAGGGTCATACATGCGAGCACCGCCACGCCATCGATAAGGACCGTACAGGCACCACATTGACCGCGGTCACAGACCTCCTTCGAGCCCGTCAACTGGAGGCGGTCGCGCAGAGCCTCCAGCAGCGTTGTTCGTGGTTCCACGTCAAGCTGTCGTTGCGTGCCGTTGATGTGCAGCGTAATCCGCTGCGGCCCCGACATGGTAGGTGGACCGGTGACGGCTGCAGCCGCCTGCTCACCGAGAAGGCCTGTGCCCACGGCGGCTGAGCCGATGAACCCGCCACCTATGCCTTTGAGGAATCCGCGACGTGAAACAGCGGACTGGGCCTCTTCGTTGTCGTTCTTGTGCTCGTTCATCTTGCTTCACCTCGAAAGGGGATGCGTGGCTCGCAGAGGCTAGTGATTTTCATGGGGGTATGTCAACGGAAATTGCACCGGCAACCCCGCTTCCAGCCCTCTTCAGGCACCTGAGTGCGGATTTTTGTGTCTTTTCTCAAGATCAGGTAAATCAAGGACTTAGGAAACGACTTCTCGAGCCAGCCGGCACTCCGTCCTCGACGCAGCCGCGGCGAGACTATTGCATTGGCCGGATGGACTACCTGACGCGAAAAATCATCAACCACCTCTCGTCCCGTGAAGGCCGCGGCCTGACCGATGCCGAAACGCGCTTCATCCTCTACGCTGCGCGTGACCAGAGTGGCCAGACCGCCCGTTGTGAAGTGGATCGTATGGCGGCGCTGTTGCGCCATCAACCTGAACTGATCAGGAGCGTCGGGCAAGCAGCCCTGCACGCAGCGCTTCAGTTTCAGGGAACCGAGCCAGCGGTGCAGC
>CALFPI010000309.1 GCA_937919035.1 uncultured Gemmatimonadaceae bacterium | reverse complement strand
CAGGCTGTGCCGCAAGACCGGCAATGGCGACGTCGAGCAGAGAGCGGCCGCGTGCGGCAGCGAAGCTCTGCAGCCCGTCGAGGATGTCAAAGTTGGCGTCGGTGAGTGGCCCCGTCCCTGCGGTGGTGCCGGCGAGCCGCGTGCCATCCGCAGGGGTTTCGCCACGACGGTATTTCCCCGTGAGGAAGCCTGATTCCAGCGGGAAGAAGGGAATGATACCGACACCATACGCTGCACAGAACGGCATGACCTCCCGTTCGACATCACGCTTGAGCAGGTTGTAGTAGTTCTGTACCGAGACAAAGCGATTCAGACGCTTGTCCCTCGAGGTGTATTCAGCCTCGCACAAATGCCAGGCATCGAAGTTGGACGCCCCGATGTAGCGGACCTTGCCCTGCTGCACCAGATCGTCCAGGGCCCGCAGCGTCTCTTCGATGGGAATGCGGCGGTCCACTCTGTGCAGCTGATACAGGTCGACGTGGTCCGTCTGCAAGCGTGTCAGACTGGCTTCGATGCTGGCCATGATGTGCTGACGGGAGGCGCCCATCTGCATGGGTCCGGCGCCCATCTTCATGCCGAATTTGGTGGCAATGAGGACCTGATCGCGTTTGCTGTGCAGCCATTTGCCGATGTGGATCTCCGATTCGCCGGCAGCATAGATATTGGCCGTGTCGATGAAGTTGATTCCCGACTCCACAGCCTGATCCAGCACCCGGGCGGATTGTGCTTCGTCGCAGCGACGGCCGAAGTTGTTGGTGCCCAGGCCAACGAGCGAGACTTCCAGGCCAGAGTGACCGAGTTGGCGAAATTGCATCAGCACTGTGCTCCGTGTCAGAGGTGTTGTTCGTGTTGAGCAAGGTAGGCGACGATAGGCTGACCTGCGAGTGCCACGAGGAGGAGGGTTCGATCTTGCCGGGAGCCACGGTTCGCTGACAATCCGCATGCCGGGCTTGCAGCGGCTCGCCTCTGCCGCCAGCGTTGCTCCGGTATGGAGCCGTCGTTATTTTGGCACACCCTTCCTGCCCCGCGCCTGCCCGGACCCCAATGCTGAGTGGACTTCCCGATATCGGCCTCGTGGACGTCGTCGACGTCCTCGTGGTTGCCCTGCTCTACTGGGTTCTGATCGACTGGTCGGGACGTGTGCGAGCCCATCTGGCACTGTTTGGCATGGCGACTCTGGGGGCCCTCTACGCCATTGTCCTGCAGCTCGAACTGCAGCTGACGGCCTGGATCCTGCAGGGCTTCTTTGCCGCCTTCGTGGTCCTGCTCGTCGTCATCTTCCAGGCGGACCTGCGGCGCCTGTTTGAGCAGATTGCCGTCCTCGGATTGCGCCGGCGTCCAGCCCAACCCAGCACCGATGTCGTCATCCACCTGTCCCGAGTTCTGCAGCAGATGGCCGAACTCCACATCGGAGCCATCGTCGTACTGCCCGGGCGGGAGCCCCTCGAACGACACCTGCAGGGCGGCATCCCGCTGAACGCCCTCTTCAGTGAGGAGTTGCTCCGCAGCCTGTTTGATCCCGGCTCACCGGGGCACGACGGTGCCGTACTGCTTCAGGGGGATCGGGTGGCACGCTTTGCTGTGCACCTGCCACTAACCGAGGACCGTACGCGACTGGGCGGCAGGGGCACACGCCACGCCTCCGCCATCGGCCTCACCGAACGCTGCGATGCTCTGTGCCTTGTCGTCTCGGAGGAACGCGGCACCGTGTCGACCGTAGTCAACGGGCGCTTGCAGGTGCTCGACCGTCCGGCGGAGATCGTCGGCGTCGTTCGCCGCCACCTGGCGACACTCAACACGCCGACGGTGAGGCGCTGGCTGCCCTGGTCACGTCTGCGCCAGTTGGCCCTCGAGGGTGGCATCGCCCTGGTCCTGGCCCTGACCAGCTGGCTCGCCTTCATACCTGGGTCCACTCTCGGCCAGGCAACGCGCATGGTCGCTGTCGTCGTCGAGAATATGCCCGACGGCTACATTCTGGACGGGGTCGAACCGAAACAGGTGGAGGTCACCCTTGCCGGTCCACAGCGCGAACTGTTCCTGGCGACCGACGTTGACTTTGAGATCGTCGTCGATGGCGGCCTCGTGCGCCTGGGTCGCCGCACGTTCTCCCTGTCT
>CALFPI010000308.1 GCA_937919035.1 uncultured Gemmatimonadaceae bacterium | reverse complement strand
GTGACTGAATTGTCGGTCCTTATGAGTGGTCGTTTCGTCGGCACGCTCGATGCGCCAGACAAAGACCGCCGGACCCGGGGCGGTAAAGTGCAGATCCAGCTTGGCGTCGAACTCAGCCTCTGTCTCGAGGGTGTGTACTTCGTGCACGCCGGCAGCCCGTGCGAGCCCGCCAAAATCGACTTTGCCAGCACCGGGGACCGGCTGATTGCCGGTCACCTCGTACGTGCCGTTTTCGGTGATGATGAGGGTGTAATTCGGTGCCGGTTGTGCCGTGATGGTGACCAGTGAGCCGAGGCACATCAGCGTCGATCCGTCACCATTGAGGCAGAGAACGCGTCGGTCCGGTTGGGCCAGCGCGATGCCGTAGGCGAAATCGGCACCGTGGCCCATGGCACTGTCGACGTGGGCGAAGTCGAGATCTGTCGCCGATAGCTCGCCCCAGGGCATGGCAACGCTCATGGTGGTGACAACCGTGTCGCGCGCACCACGGCGGGCGGCGAGCTTCTTGAGGCAGCTGTATTTGTCCAGCATCTTCTGGTCTACTCCATGCCTTCAGATGGTTGTGCCGATGAGGAGCACGGCGGCGGGCAGGGAGCGCTCCGCCGCTGTGCGGAATGCGCCATCTATCTGCGCCGCCACATCGCTGTCTTGTTGCATCAGGGTGTAGGGAATGTCCCACGCCTTGAGCGTCGGCTCAAAGAAAGTGGCTGCCGTATCGACACGCTCAGCACCTGGCACCATGGTTTGATACCCGCGGTACCCCATGAGCATGACGATCGGTAATCCCATGTTGTACGCGGTGCCACGAAACGCGTCTCCCGTCTCGAGAAAGCCGGTATTCTGGATGATTACAACTGGTATGCAGCCACCGATGTAGAGGCCACTGGCAACGGCGAATGCTTCACCCTCGCGCGTAACGTCGACGACGGCGATATCATTGTCATCCCACAAGGCCTCAAACAGTGTTCGGGCACCGTTGTCGGGCACACCCACGACATGGGTGACACCGTGCTTCTTCAGTTCGTCGACGATGAGCGTTGCCTGCAAAGATCCTCTCCTGTGGTCAGGAAACTGGTGCCAGATAGCGGCGGAATGGGGACGGGGTGGCCCGCAAGGCGCCACCCCGTCCGGAACAGTTTTTCGCTGCTGTCAGGCGAAGATGGAGCGGTTCGACACGCCGTAGGCGAACTCCTGCTGCTGGATACCGCCGACGTATTGTGCCGTGCGAGCCGATGGTGCACAGCCTTCGTACCATTTGCTGAAGGGTGGGTTGAAGTTGCCAAGGGACGCACGATTCGCCTTGCTGTCGTCGCCGGCGGCGATGTAGGCGTTATTAAAGATGCCATTCTGTTTCAGTCCGGTGCCG
Organism: uncultured Gemmatimonadaceae bacterium; assembly: GCA_937919035.1. Classification (GTDB taxonomy): domain Bacteria; phylum Latescibacterota; class UBA2968; order UBA8231; family UBA8231; genus UBA8231. Next base: position 3,538 of record CALFPI010000308.1, on the reverse strand, counting down.
CCCGCTTCCCGTACGCGGCCATCGATACCGTCGAGGATGGCAGAGGCATCATTGCCGCCAACGGCGGAAACCATGACTTCTGTAATGCCGCCATGACGGATGGCGTTCCATGTGCTGAAACCGTGCTCCAACTTGCCTGACCGGAGGATCTCGACGTCGCCGGAGACAACCCGGGGCTGAGGCTCGACGATGCCGTCGAGGTTCGGGATCCGCGATACCGGGTAGATCAGTCCGGCGGGGCGGTCGTCACCAAAGTAGTCCTCGAACGCCTTGCGCACGGCCTCGATGCGGGCCCAGGCCTGATCCGGTGCGTCGTCGACACCTACGAGGATCTCCATGAACACGGTCTGCTTGCGGAAATCGACGCCTGCCTCAGCAAAAGGTTTGGCATACTGCTCTTCGAGGACGAATTCCATCTCTTTGGCGACATCGGGGCCCAGGGTTGTGATCATCTCGTCACCCTTCTTGTGCATCACCGATGCTCCGGAGGGCTGATGATCAACCCACGAGCCATAGTCAAGTTTGCCGCCGCCGATCTCGACGTCACCGGCGGCTGCCTTGATCTGCACCTCAAAGAGAGCTTTCGGGTCGGGGAAGCCCTCCTGATGTGTGAAGCGTGCCATACGATTGGAGCGCAGAGGCCCGCCCGTAACGGCATTGATCATGGCGCCATAGACACCATTGAAGTCGTTCTTGCGAGCGTCACACTCGTCTCGATCTGCCGAGGGGGTGGTCCACAGGACGTCGGTCTTGTAGACGTCGGACCAGCGCACCTTGCCCTGCGCCAGGCCCGCATTGAGATTCTCGATCGTACCAAACCACTCGGAGCCGACGTCATTGGCGTATTGAGTACCGACGTTGCCACTGGGCTCGACGAGACGTACGACCTTGCCGTTGTCATCGACGGTGATGACCTCGCAGGGGTTGCAGAACACAGCGCCGGGACGGTGTCGGATGATACTGACTTGTGCCATCGGGTTCCTTATCTGATGAAAGCGGAATTGTGCTGCTCAAACTACAGAAGATAGCCTCCATACCGGGCCTACTCAAACCGGGCCAAAGCGAGTGACCTGCGCGATTCTGTTTGCCCGCAATCCGCAGCCCGGGAAAGTAAAGACTCGCCTGCAGACGCATCTGAGTCCGCTGCAGGCAGCCATGCTGTACACGGCATTTCTACACGACAGCACGGCCTTGCTGCATGGCTGTGCCGCGACGCAGAAGATCGTGGCCAGCGCTGATGCAGAAGGTCTGCAAGGCTTGTCCAGCCTGCTCGACCCCGGCCATGACAGGGGCCTGCTGTTTACGATTCAAGTGGGCCAGGATCTGGGGCAGCGGATGGCACACGCTCTGCGGACGGCTTTTGACTCAGGGGCGCAGCGCGCCGTGATCCTGGGCACGGACGCGCCCTCCCTGCCTGAGTCCACGATCGATGATGCCCTCGCAAGCCTTGCCGAGGCTGACGTCGTTCTGGGGCCCGTTGTGGATGGTGGCTACTACCTGATCGGCGTCACGGCACAGGCCTTTGAAAGTGCCGCAGCAGGCCTCTTCGGTGGAATCGAATGGAGTACGGGACAGGTGCTGGAACAGACCTTGCGAGCCCTCGCTCCGACGCTGAAGCTGGCGCTGTTGCCACTTTGGTATGATATCGACCATCCACAGGAGGCGGGCTTCCTGCGGGTCCACCTTGAGGCCCTGGTTCGTGCGGGTATCCAGGATGGTGGCCACAGCCTGACGGCGCTGCGCGAGTTGGCCCTGCCGCCGCCATCCTGAAGAATCTGACGGAAGTCAGAGCCCCATGATCCGATATCCGGCGTCGCAGTAGATGACTCCACCGGTGATGCCGCGACTCAGAGGGCTGCACAGAAACAGCGCGGCGTCGCCGACTTCCTCGACGGTATTATTGCGCTTGAGGGCGGCTCGTTCCGCGTGTACCCGCAGCATATCGTTGAGGCCGCCGATGCCACGGGCGGCCAGCGTGCGAATGGGGCCCGCCGACAACGCATTCACCCGGATGTTGTGCTCACCCATCTCGCTCGCCAGATAACGCACGCCCGACTCAAGAGCCGCTTTGGCGACTCCCATGACGTTGTAATTGCGGATGGCTCGTTCGCTGCCAAGGTAGGTGAGGGTGAGGATGCTGCCTCCCTCTGTCATCAAGGGCTCGGCGGCGCGCGCCAGTGCGTTCAACGTATACGCACTGACGCCGAGTGCCAGTTGATAGCCCTCGATGGAGGTATCAGCAAAGCGACCCGCGAGATCTTCGCGATTGGCGAAAGCGATGGCATGCACGAGACAGTCCAGATGGCCCAGTTGTTTGCCGGCTGCGTCGAAGGCGGCTCCTACCGAATCCTCATTTGTGGCGTCACACTGAATCAGCAATGGTCGCGTCTGCAACTGCTCCAGTAAGGGTTCGATCGCTTCCAGTTCTCGTTCACCGAGATACCCCAACGCCAGTTGCGTGCCTTCCCGGTCCAGGGCCTTGGCGACGGCCCAGGCGATGCTCCGGTGGTTGGCGACGCCGGCGACGAAGCCGGTCTTATCCTTCATCAACATCGTCGATCTCCTTAGCGGTCCGGATCGGGCGCTGGTTGTTCCGTCAGTTGTAGTCCGCGAGCGTCGAGTCGGTAGTCGACTACGGCGCTGCGTGCGTAGGCGCGCTGGTCCTTGAGCCTCTTGAGACACTCACGGAGCGTCTCTTCTTCACCCTCCCTGGCGATGAGCAGACCAAAACCGCCACCACCAGCGCCGGTGAGTGTCGCGCCTTCCGTGAGGTCGGCGATGGGGGACGTGAACAACAGCTGAATCGCCGGGCTCGTAGCTTCGGGATCGAGGCTACAGCGCAATTGCCAGTAGCGACTGGCCAGCTGCCCCAGTTGCGCGTAGTCGCCCGCGCCCAGGGATCTGACCATCTCGTCGTGAATGGTATACGATTCACGGATGGCACCGTAGCGTCGTCGGTCGCGTGACAGATAGGCCTCCATGACCACATTGAGGCCGCGGGTGGCCCCACGAGCGATACCGGTATCAAACAGAACCACGCGCCGTTCGAACTCGTCGGCGTCGACGGCGACATACCTCAATTCGGGTGTCGGCAGCCCGTCGGTTGGTGGCGCGTAGAAATCCTTCACGGCGCTCGAGCCACCGCGCGCCCCTCTGGCATCCTGCCAGCCGGAATTGAGACCGATCGACTGTTCGAGCAGGACGCTCTGGTCAAACAGGTCCGGGTATTCGCCCGCATCGGTGCCGGCAGGGTTACCGGTGAGCCGGTAGAGTGCCTTGAGAATCGCCGCCGCCAGGATGCTGCTGGTGCCAAGACCCGAGCCCTGCTGAACGGTGCTGGATGTGGTCACCTCCAGCCCCCCTCCCCCAAAGAGTCGGCCGATATCACCCACAACATCCTGTGAGTGGGCAGGGACGATACCGGCATGCACGAGAGCTTGCTTGACCATCCGCAACGACTCATCGCCGCCACGCAGATAGGCAAAGAAGAGTCCGCTCTGGGCGGTGGCATCACCGCGTGTGTTGATCTCGAAGTCCG
>CALFPI010000307.1 GCA_937919035.1 uncultured Gemmatimonadaceae bacterium | reverse complement strand
CCTGATGGGAGAAACATCCGTAGCCGTAGCGCGTGACGCCGCGCAGCAGGTAGACGCCGAGCAGACCCGCACTCAGCAGTGCAAGCTCGTCGGCTGAACCGCCACCTTCCGTGATCCACTTGATCAACTTGGCAATCATCAACGGGGGCAGCAGATTGGCGCCGGCGAAAGCCAGGCCACACAGGATGGACAAGGCCAGCAGCCGACGCCGGCCCTCGAGGATGTCCCAGAACTGTCGGAGAAAGGCCATGGGCTCAGTCGCCGATTTCCATGCCGGCGCCGGCGGCAACAGCCCTGGCCAGGGCCAGCAGCGAGATCGCCGTGTCCTGTACTCCCACACCCGTCAGATCGGCAACGGTGATCTGCTCTGCGCTCGTCCGCCCCGGATGGAGTCCCGCCGTGATTTCGCCCAATTCGTGCACCTCGCTGTTTTCGGTCAGGACACCGGCGTCCAGCGCGTGGTGCAACTCTCCCAGGCGAACACACTGAGACTTGCGATCACAGACGATCAGGTCGGCTCGCCCCAGCACTTCGGGGAACAACTCCTGCTTGTGTTCGGCATCAGCACCCATGGCCGTCAGGTGTTGCCCCGCATGCAACCACTCGGCGCGCACGAAGGGTTGCTGTGACGGCGTGCTCGTGGTGACGACATCACTGTTGCGCACCAGTTCTTCGACGCTGGTGGCTTTCACCACCTCCACCCCCAGTACCTGCGGCATCTCCTGCACATAGGCATCCAGTCGGCCCTCGTCGCGGTCGTAGATCAGCACGCGTTCAAAGGATCGAACCAGCTGCAGGGCCCGCGTCTGATACCGGCCCTGGGCGCCGGCGCCCACCTGACCCACGGTCCGCACGTTCTTCGGGGCCAGATGGCGCATGACCACAGCCCCCGCCAGCGCCGTGCGCACGTCGGTCAGGTACCCGTTGTCCAGAAGGATGGCCTCGCAACGCCCGGTGCGGGCGCTGAGAATGATCATCTGACCACTGCTGCTGGGTATGTTGTAGCGCTGCGGATTCTCCCAGAAGCCGCCGGCGATCTTGACGGCGAAGCGCTCGGCACCGGCGACGTACGCCGCCTTGACATCCACTTCGCCCTGCTGATCCGGCACGTCGATGCGCATGATGGGGGGCAGAGCCACCTGTGAGGTCACCAGGGCACTGAAGCCATCGGCGATGGCCGACAACGCTTCCTCATCGAGGTGCACCAATGCGCGCAACTCTGCTTCGGTTACAACCGTGATCCCCATTGCACCCTCCCAAGGCTTCGGTGAAAACAATCCCGGTCGCCGCCGGATTGCTGTGATCCGCCTGATATGGTAGCTACAACGCCCTGTATCTGCTCAGTCACGACATGCCAGGGCGGCGGACTGTGTTATCTTCTCCGTCTGCCTTGTTTGTGTTTCCCGTGCTCTCAACCAGGACGAAACGAGATGCAATACCGCCCACTGGGCCAGACCGGCGTCAAGGTCTCCGAACTCTGTCTGGGTACAGCCTTCCGCGCCCAGGACGATGAGCAGATCTGCATCCGTGTCATCGATCGCGCCATCGATCTGGGCTGCAATTTCATCGACAGCGCCTACTACGGCGAGGGGCGGTCCGAAACCGTTGTCGGCAAGGCGATCAAGGACAAACGGGAGGATGTCTTTCTCTGCACCAAGATCTTCGGCACGCGGTACGCGGCGCCGAACAACAGCGGTCTGACACGGCTCAATCTGATCCGCGGCGTCGAAGACAGTCTGACCCGTCTGCAGACCGACCACATCGACCTTTACCTGCTGCATTCTTTCGATCCGCATACGCCTCTCGAAGAAACGCTACGAGCCCTCGACGACATGGTGCGCAGCGGCAAAATCCGCTACATCGGCTGCAGCAACTTCAGCGCCTGGAAGATCGTCGAGGCCCTGTGGGCCAGCGACAAGCGGAATCTCTCCCGCTTCGTCTGCATCCAGAACCAGTACAACCTGCTCAACCGCTGGGAGATGGAGCCGGATCTGCTGCCGCTCTGTGGAGAGCACGGCATCGGCATCATGACCTACAGTCCGCTGGCGATCGGCCTGCTGACGGGGCAGTTCCGCCGCGGTCAGGCGCCGCCGCCCGGAAACCATCCGTGGAACAAGGCCGAGGCAGGTCGCGGCTTCAGCGCCCACAAGTATGACTTCGACACGGCCATGACGGAGCGAGTCGATCGGATCGTGCAGGCCCTGATTGCGATCGGTGCTCAGCATGGCCGTACGCCGGGTCAGGTGGCCATCGCCTGGATCCTGGATCACCCGGAGGTCACTGCGCCGATTCTCGGCGCCGACCTGCCGGAGCATGTGGACGAGGCCTTCCAGGCCGCCGAGTGGCGCCTGCCGACAGAACAACGGCAGGCGCTGGATGCGGTTTCGGCAGTGACGATGCCCGACAAGTGGGCCTGAGCACTACTTGCCAGGCACCGCCCAAACGGTCAACGCCGGTGCGTTGTTGCGATTCCAGGCGCGACTGTCGTCGGCACGTACTGTGACGCGCCAGCCATTGTCGGCGGTGGGTTGCTCAACCACGCGGTAGGAGCCGCTGCCTGAGAGGGCCGGTTCCACGGCGACGATCCAGCCTGTTTCTCTGGGCATGGCGGCCAAGACCTCCGAGTCCGTCTGGCTGGTCTCGGGTCCCTCCTGCAGCTGCACCACAAGATCCTTTCCCGACAGCTGCAGGTCGTACACGGTGTCTTCCGTGCTGGCACTCCAGGTGAAGAGTTTGAACCCCTTGTGTCGGCGTGACAGTGGGTCCACCATGATCGCCGGCAGTTGTGGCCGCCCGAGCAGCTTCGCCAGAGCGGCAAGCGCCTGACGCTCCCCCTCGCGGGCCTGGTCCACAAGGGGACGCGTTGCGGCAATGTGGGCCAGACGCACCCGGTCCTCGGCAGACAACTCTGCCACGTTATCGACATGCGGCATAGCATCGGCCAGTTGCCCCATAGACTCCACCACCTGCTGATAACCTTCGGCAGCTTCCTGCAGCAGCTTGCGCCGCTTGCTGTTGGTGGCCTGCTGCGCGGCCGCCCCAAAGTAGGCTGCCGCCAGGGCACGTTGCCGCGCCAGTTCCGGTGGGTAGCGGCTGGCCAGCCGTTCCAGACGATCCAGGGTCTCGGCTTCGAGCGCCCATTGCTCGGTGAAGGGTAGACGCTCCCAGTCGATCACCCACCAGTCCCAGGCGACGATGCCGCCCGGCGCGGTGGGTGTGCCCCAGTCCCGGGACTCAAGGGGGATCTCGACGGTGAGCCCCAGCTCGAGAGCCAGGCTGGCGATGCTGTCCACCAGAGCCGCGCCCGTTACCGGCTGGCCACCTGCGCGGGCGACAACGACCGGACAATTGCCGCGCAATCCACCGGGCAGCACGCCCGTCCAGTCGCCGTTGACGGCCGTCCAGAAGGTCTTGTCTGGGCGCACCATACGCAGCTCGATGGTGTCGCCACTTTGCCGATATCCGGTGACGGCACCCCATTCGGCTTGCTGGCTGCCACGCCAGCGGCGGCCCTGGCGTTGCTGCAGATTGCCGGTGACGGGGACGTAGCCCTGCGCCAGCCAGCCATGGATCGTCTTGAGGGATTCGCGCCGACCGAACCCGTAACTGATGGCGTAGCGCAGGCCGAGCCAGTCGAACAGGCGAGTGATCTCCGGGCCGTAGCCGGGGAAGTAGCCCTCACGACCAAAGCTGAGGTGGCCGATGGTGAATGGGGCGCTGCCGATGACCTCCAGGGTCAGTGGATCGAGGCCGGCTTCCTTGAGGCCGGACAACTGTGCCACCAGACCCAGCAGATCCCCACGGGTGGTCGCGGGTGCTGTGTCGATGATCACTGTGTCGGATGCGGTTCGTGAAACCGCCATCGGATCATCGGCCTGCAGCGTGCTGATGTTGGCCTCGCTGCTGCTGCCCAGGTACTCACCGCCGGCGGCATCGGCGCCAACACGTTCGGCCGCTACCTGGTCACGCTCCTCCACATAGTAGCGCACGCCCGGATAGCGGTTGCCCGCGTAGAGCGGGTCGTCGATCGGTTCACAGACATTGATCGAGAAGTCGAAGTCGCCACGCCCCTGCTCGGCGCGCACCACGAGACGATGCTCACCAGCCTCTACGTATCCGGGAATCTTGTCCATGCCCAACGTGTGCCGGCGACGCCCGCTGCTGCTGTAGATGGGCACACCATCGAGCCAGACCTGCATGCCTTCATCCGAGCCGAACCAGAAGCGCACTGAGTCTGATTTCGTCATCGTGAAGCGGGTGAAGGCGTAGACGGCGCAGTTGGCCGGGTCGTCAAAATGTTTGTCCAGGTTGATGCGGTCACTGCCGAAGTAAATGACCTCGGACCAGCCGCCTTCGCCCGGCACCGGGGCCAGAGCCACGATCTGACTTGGCGACAGAGCGTCCGCCGTTGATATCGGCCCCAGCAGGGTCCAGTACCGCGGTCCCATACCGTAGTTGGCATGTTCCGCCCATTCGCCCCAGGAACCGTAGCTGATGCCGGCCTTCATGTAGCGCTGCACGAGGGGCGCCACGTCGGCGCCGCGGATCTCGACGTCGTCGATGTGGCGTGGGCCGAGATCATGGAGCCATGCCAGTTCAGCAAACTCGAAATCGTCGGGATTGTAGCCCATGAGCTGTGCCACGACCAGGTCGGTGGCGACGGGGTTGCGGCCCGCAAGGATGATGTTGGCCCGCTTGCGGTGGTCCTCCTCGAAGGGCCCCGCCTCACTGCCGGCGATCATGTCGACAACGTTGAAGTCGACGCGGGTGAGTCCGTACAGATCAATCCAGGCTTCGTCCATCTGCCTTGGGGAGTGGGGCATGCCCGGGTGCTGGCTGGTGCCATTGGATTTGCTCCAGCCGTAGACGGCACCGGGCAGGATGCCGAAGTGATTCTTCAGGCTGCAGGTGATCTTGGCGCCATGGGTCTTGGCGACGGGGATGTTGATCCACACGTCCGCATCCATAATGGCGGCAGCGATGGAGTATTCGGGTGCAGCGAGCCCACCGTTCTCCGGGTGCAGGCTATAGACCTTGTCAAAGTTGAGGTCGAAGCAGTCGATGTCGATGCCCGCCGCCTGCAGTTCACGCACGGTAGCGCGGTGGCCGGACAATTCGAAGCCGTCGACGTTCATGTCGCCGAAACCACGACTCTCCGTCAGATGCTGCAGTTCCGGGGAGATCCAGCCGCCCGGTCCTTCGGCGATGAGAATTTTCGCGGAGGGGGCAACTTCGTGGACCAGGATCGCCACGGCACGCACCACACGATCATCGGTGTTGACGCCCGTCCGCGGCGTGGAGCGGGTGCCGATATTGGGTTTGAGCAGGACCATTCTGGCATCGGCGGGCACCACGGACCGCATGCCTCCCGCCAGGTCCACAGCGCGCCGCACCATGGCCAGAACCTGGTCCGTGGTGACGGCTTGATCGCGCGCGACGGGGTGGGCCAGGGAGATATCATCAGAGGGCACAACACTGACGGAAAACTGCGCCGCCACGGGAAGGGCGGAAACCAGCAGCACGACGGCTGCCACGCAGGCCGTGCGCCAGCCGCTGGCTGGGCTGAAATCGGTGGGAACTGATGGCAATTGGGACTCCTGTTGAGCTGTTGGAGGATTGATTTCAGGTGGCGCTGACTCCGAGCCACTCAAGGGAAGCTTACTGCAAACAAGTGTCTCCAGGCCAGCAGTTCTGGTCATGGCGGCCTCCTCTGGAGAGTGATCGTCGATACATCACCGAGACTGGAGTGTGGTGTTTGCTCGCTCACTACTGCCAGAGCATACTTGCCGACAGGTGCCACTGCTGGACAATCATGCACAGCAGTGCACGCTCTGCCAATCCAGTCTCAACCGGAGTTACCCTGTTATGATCCGCGGAACCTACGGCCATCCACGCGCCTTTTGGGAACAGGGCCTGCGACTGGATGACTATGGCGTCAATGCCGTCTTCATTCATGGCGCCAGCCTCGATGCCGGGACCGTTGCCCGCGCCCGTGAGGAGGGTTGCAGAGTGTTCGCAGAATTCGCCACCCTCAACGGACAGTATGGCGACTATGTGGCCCACCATCCCGAGGCCCATCCCATCGATGATCAAGGCGCCTCCGTGGCGCCGGCAACTTGGTTTCTTGGTGCCTGTCCGACGGATCCAGGCTTTCGCCAGTTTCGCCTGCAGGCGTTGCGCGAACTGCTGGCCGCCGTGCCTGACGTTGACGGTGTATGGATGGACTATCTCCACTGGCACGCGCAGTTCGAAGATCCGTATCCCATCTTCGTCAAGACCTGCTTCAACGACTGCTGCCTGGCCGCCTTCCAGACCTGGTCGGGGTGCGTCCTGCCCGAGGGCAGCGTCGTGGAACGGTCGAAGTGGATCTTCATGAACGTCGCCCGCCTGTGGGAGGACTGGCGTGTCAGTATCCTCGTCGACTGGGCCCGTGAGATTCACCAGATCGTCAAGACGCACAACCCGAGGGCCCTCGTAGGAAACTATCAGGTCGCCTGGAAGGACGAAGACCTCGGCGGCGTCCGCCGTCGTTGCCCGGGGCTCGATATCGCTGCTATGGCGCCCTGGGTCGATGTTTTCAGTCCGATGATCTATCACGGCCGCGGCGGCAAGTCGCCGGAGTACGTCCGCGATTATGTCGAATACTTCAGTGAGCGTTTTTCTATCCACCGCGAAGGCTCGCCACGGCTTTGGCCGATCGTTCAGGCCCACGATGAACCACGAATCGAACCCGAGGAATTCGCTCGAGTCCTGGAGTACGGCCTCGGCGGCCAGAGCAGCGGCGTCATGATGTTCACTCTCGACAGTGTCGTTGGTGATGCTGGCAAACTTGCCGCCATGCAGCGTGTCTACTGCCACGCCAAAGCCACCACACGAGATTGATGTCCAGACGCCGCCGGGACCGGCAGTTGTGTACAATGTCCCCACAGAGGCGAGTGTAGACAGAGGGCGACAGGCAAGAGGGAGAGGCACATGAACCCACGTGAGATCGTGCGGCGCACACTGGACTTCGACGGACCGGAACGGGTCGCCCGGTCTTTTGGTGACAGTGACTTCATTGGCGGCGGACACGCCGTCCGGACCCAGGCGACCAGCTGGCAGCAGACCGGTGGGGACCGGTGGGAACGCACCGATGAGTGGGGCAATCTGTGGGGCCGGATCGATGCGACGTCCAAGGGCGAGGTCGTCCGTGGTGTGCTCGACGATCTGCAGCGGGCGGACAGCTACGAGTTCCCCGACTTCTCCCACAGCGTAGACTTCGAACCCACCCGCCAGCAGCGGGCCCTGCACCCGGGGCGCTGGCTGACGGGCTCTCTGCCTGGCTTCGCCTTCAACGTCGCCCGCAAGCTGCGCCGCCTCGACAACTACCTCATCGACCTGATCGATTTCCCGGACCACATTCATGCTCTGCATGATCGGATTGATGACCTGCTCGAGGACATGATCAGGAATTACGCACGGGCCGGCGCCGATGGTGTGATGTTTGCCGAGGATTGGGGCACGCAGGCGGAACTGATGATCAGTCCCCAGATGTGGCGGCGCGAATTCGGCCCCCGTTTCCAGCGCCTCTGCGCTACCGCACACGAGGCTGGGTTGCGTGTTTTCATGCATTCCTGTGGACAGATCTCGGCCATCATTCCCGATCTGCTGTCTGCCGGCATCGATCTGCTGCAGTTCGATCAACCGGAGTTACACGGCCTCGATGTGTTGGCAGGCTACCAGCAGGACTGGCCCGTCACCTTCTGGTGTCCCGTAGACATCCAGACGACACTGCAGTCCGGGGATGAGGACCAGATCCGCCACAGGGCGGGGGAGATGCTCGACAAGCTCTGGCGGGGGCGTGGAGGCTTCGTCGCCGGCTACTATGGTGACAATCCCTCCATCGGTCTGGAACCGCACTGGCAGGAGGTGGCGTGTGATGAGTTTGTGCGCCAGGGGGTGCAGAGCCGCTATCTCACGACTGGAGTGCCCGCATGACGACGGGCTCCCAGGAGACCCCCCACAAGCGAGTGACGACGCCCCGAGAGCGCGTACTGGCTGCCATTGAGCACCGTACCCCTGACCGGGTGCCGATCGACTTCGGCGGGCATCGGTCGTCCGGTATCATGGCCATCGCGTATGCCCGCCTGAAGCAGGCGCTGGGGATCACAACGGGTGACATCTACGTGTACGACGTCATCCAGCAGCTGGCCATCGTTGAGCCGGATGTAGCCGCTGCGCTGGGTATCGACACCGTGGAACTGGGCCGCGCCTTTCTCACCCGCGCCAGCGATTGGCAGGACTGGATACTGCCCAATGGACTGGCCTGCAAGATCCCCGGATACATTGACATCGAGAACCGCGAGGGAGACTGGTACCTGAAGGGTGCGGACGGCCTGGACCTGGGTGTACAGAAGGCTGGCTGCCTGTATTTCGAACAGTGTCATTACCCACTGCTGCACCGGCCCATTGAGACGGATGATCTGGCCGACCTGGCGGACCGCCTCGGCGAGACCATGTGGACCGCCGTCGCCCACCCCGGTGCACACATGGATCTGGATGCGACAGGGCTCGCGGAACTGACAGCGGGCGCCCGAGACCTGAGAGCAACGACAGACCGCGCCATCATCGGTCTCTTCGGCGGCAGCATCTTCGAAGTCCCTCAGTTCCTCTACCGCATGGACAACCACCTGGCCCAGATGGCGCTGCACCCGAAGGCGGTACAGCGCCTGATGACGCAGCTTTGCGATCTGCATCTGGCAAATCTGGAGAAGTGGCTCGGCGCCGTGGGCCCCTACATCGACATCATCCTCTTCGGTGATGATCTGGGCGGCCAGAATGGACCCCTCATCTCGCCTGACATGTATCGGCAGATGTGCAAACCGTATCATCGTAAGCTCTGGCAGCGCGCCAAGGAGTTGGCCCCCGTCAAAATCATGCTGCACAGCTGTGGCGGCATCGAACCACTGCTGGAGGATCTGATCGACGGCGGCCTTGAGCGCGGCAGCGTCCTGATCGCG